>NZ_JBVAPG010000105.1:0-29781 GCF_055413685.1 Bradyrhizobium sp. LeoA1Lang
TGCCACAATGGCCGGCGGTGGGCGTGCTCTTGGTCGATGCTTGCATCAGACTCTCCGATGGTTCGAGTGTGGAAACCCAAACCTACCGGAAAGGGCGCGCTCACCGCCCCATGGAATCTACGACGCTGAGGTTCGTCATGGCTCAATTCACCCTCAGGCTCATAACCTGAAGGTCCGGTGTCCACTTTTCCGGATCATGCTCTTAACACTCTGTTAACCAACGCAGCCTAGCCTGCAGTCATCGCCCGGTCATCATCAGCCGATTACCGCCCGGTTCGTTCTAGGAGAACAGCCGATGTCCGTTGAGGCGCTGACATATGCCGCTCCAGGTGCCCGCCTGACAGTCTCGCCGGAGGCCGCTCGTTCGCTGGCCAAGCGATGCCAGTTGCCGTGCTCACTTTCGGATGATGGCAGGACCGAAGTGGAAACAGACCGCAGGGCTTGTACATAGCTGATCCGCGCCCTCTCATTCCCGACTTGCCGGAGCAACGTGAGGCAAAAATGACCCATACCATCGATATCAGGGAGATGAAGGCGCGCGTCGCCGTGTTTGGGGTCGGCGGCGCCGGCGGCAATGCCGTCAACAACATGATCGCCGCCGGGCTGAGTGGGGTCGACTTCATCGTTGCCAATACCGACGCGCAGGCACTTGGCATGTCGAGGGCCAAGCGCATCGTCCAGATGGGCAGCCAGGTGACCAAGGGTCTTGGCGCCGGCGCGCAGCCCGAAGTGGGGTGCGCTGCGGCCGAAGAGGCGACCGATGCAATCCGCGATCATTTGACCGGCGCGCACATGGTGTTTGTTACGGCCGGCATGGGTGGCGGTACGGGCACTGGGGCGGCGCCCGTTATAGCCAGGACCGCGCGCGAGCTCGGCATTCTCACTATTGGTGTCGTCACCAAGCCATTCCACTTCGAGGGTCAGCGCCGCATGCGCGTTGCCGAAGCAGGTATTGCCGAACTGTTGAAGGCAGTTGATACGCTGCTGATCATCCCAAACCAGAACCTGTTCCGCGTGGCCAACGAGAGAACCTCATTCGCGGATGCCTTCGCCCTGGCCGATCAAGTGCTTTATTCGGGCGTGGCATGCATCAGCGACCTGATCGTCAAGGAAGGTCTGATCAATCTCGATTTTGCCGACGTTCTCTCGGTCATGCGCGAGAAGGGCAAAGCCATGATGGGCAGGGGCGAGGCTTCCGGCGAGAAGCGCGTGCTCAACGCCGCTGTGGCCGCGATTTCCAATCCATTGATCGAGGACCCCTCGATCAAGCGCGCCAGTGGCCTCATAATCTCGATCTCCGGCGGCAAGGACCTGACGTTGTTCGAGGTCGACGAAGCCGCTACTCGCATTCGCGAACAGGCCGACCCCGACGCCAACATCATCGTCGGCGCCACTTTCGACGAAAGCCTGGAAGGCATCGTCCGCGTCTCGGTGGTGGCGACCGGCATCGATAATCTTGGCCCGGCGCAACGGACGCAACCGGCGGAAAGCGCACTTACCGAACTCGCGGGCAGGCTGCGGAACGACAACCGTCGCGTTGCCAACGGGATCGAGCGTGGCGCACCCGCGCCGCAATCAGAGAGTCCGCTGCTCCGCCCGACGACCCGCCACCCTGAAGGGCGACCGGCAGCGCAGATGTCGGAACATGCGCGCCATGCGGCTCCGCAAGGCGTCGATCCGTACGGCCGCTCCTCTCCCGGGCGGAATTTGATCGAGGAGAACCTTCTCGATATCCCGGCCTTCCTGCGCCGCAAGGCCACCTGAGCACGTGGTAGGAACCAAAGTAATTCTTTCCAAGTGCCGGAAGTAGACGGCTGCAAAAAGTCCGTCACACGAGCATCGAGGGTCTTCTTTGAGGTGCGCAGCGCGCCGATGTTCTACGCGGCTGTGCCGTCCGGGTTCTCTGCTGCTTCTTTTCCAACCTCCTTGCTGCGCGACAGCCATGCTGGAAGACGGAGCAAGCCAAGCAGGCGATCATTACTATCTTTTGGCAGCTCGGTTGGCGCCTCATTGGCCAGGCGCGGGAGATCCAGTGCAGCGTGGCCGACTCTCACCGCATCCGCGCGTCGGTCCAGTTCGCGCAATAAGGGATCGATTACGGCTTCGACTTCGGTCGCGACGGATGATAGAAAATTATTGAACTCGCGAGCTTCGGGTACGACTGCCGCGGCCATCTCGGTCGCCTCGCAGAGCTCGCTGATGACAGGTTTAAACGCTTTGCCGGTTTGCGCGATTCGCTTTTTTATCGCTTCGATTTCGCCCAGAACGTGATTGCGTTCGCGCCGAACTCTTTCCTCAGAAAGGCGGGCCTCGATCTCGACGATCTGAGCCGTCAGTGTCGTGACATCGGATGCTAGTGCGTCGCGTTTTCCGCGTGCGCGATCGAGATCGCGGCTGAGAGTGCCCACTAGATCATTCTCTCCGGACATTTTTTGCTCCGCGTAGGACAGCCGTAACGCGAACCGTCAGCCTGGCAAACGAACGAATGGTAAGATCGGCCGACAAAGGCATCGACTTCGTTCGCGTCGCCGGAGCGGTGAATCCAAATTCCCTCCAAATCATTCGCATTAGGCGACCGTATGGTTAACAAGTGATTAATTTTCAATGTCCGATGCAACGGTGGTCCACCGGAAGAGAGAGCGGAAGCCTCACTTGAGTTGCGTCGAAGCCTAGCGGCGTAGGGTGGGCAAAGGCGCGCATGCGCCGTGCCCACCATCCGCACTCGAGCCAAAATGGTGGGCACGCTGCTTTGCCCACCCTACGGCATCGCGGCTATCTATCGCCGCAGCACTGCAATCGTGCGGTTGGCGAAGCTCAGGCGCTCGGCCATGATCGAGACGAAATAGGTCAGCAGCTTGTGGCTGAGCGCGGGGTCGTCGTCCCTGAGCGCTTCGAACTGATGCGTGTTCAGGACGTAGAGCACGCTTGCGACCTCGGCCTGGATGGTGGCGCTGCGCCGCGATTGCGAGACCAGGCCCATCTCGCCGACCGTGGTGTAGCGGCCGAGGCTGCGCACGCGGGTCGGGCGGCCATCATCGGCCGCGACCATCACGCCGACGCGCCCGTCCAGAATGAAGTGCATGGAATCCACGGCGTCGCCGGCGCGGACGATGGTCTCTCCGGCATCGACCTCGACGCGCTCGCAATAATGCATCAGCGCGCTTGCCTCCCGCTCGGAACCGAGAATCCCGGTGAACCAGTCGCGCAGGCTCGCTTCCTCCTGCTCCAGCCCGCGGTGCTCGGCGATGATCTCGTTCTCGCACCATTCCAGCGCATGATCGAGCTCGGGCTCGATCCTGACCTGGCCGGACATGAAGCCGCTCGAGCGCAAGGACTTTTCGGCTGCTGGCGCCAGATGCACCAGCAGCAGCTTGACGCCGCGCTCATCTGCGCTGCGCTTGATCTGCGCGAAGCTGTAGGCCGCCGATGAATCGATGCCGGTGACGAGCTTGAAGTCGAACACCAGATAGCGGCATTCCGGATGGCGTGCGAGCAGCGCCTTGACGTGCTGGTAGAGGCGGTTGGCCGAGCCGAAGAACAGATAGCTCTGCAGGTTCAGGCCCTGGATCGCGCTGCCATGGACCGCCAGCAGGTCCAGGTCATCGCGCGAGCGATCCAGCGAGCTGCGATATTCCGTGCCGTCAAAACCATATTTGATCGATTCGATCCGCGCGGCGCTGAAGGCAAAGGTGGCGCAGCCGATCACGACGCCGATCAAAACCCCGGCCACGAAGCCCCATTGCAGGATGATGAGGATGATCGCGAGCAGCGACACATATTCGGTCTTCGACAGCCGCCGTCGCGACTCGACGATCCATTTGTGGAGCTGATCGGCGCCGAGATAGATCAACAGGCCGCCGAGCACGAATTTCGGCATGTAGCCCAGCAATTCGGGTGCGACCGCAAGCATCAAGAGCGAGACGACCGCAACCGTGATGCCGGAAAGGCGGCCGGTAGCGCCGCTGTTCAGACTGAGCAGCGAGCGGGTGGTGGAGGTGCAACCGGCGTAGCCGGCCAGGGCGCCGGTCAGGATATTGGCGAGGCCGGCGATATTGAGTTCCCGTTCCAGGTCGGCCTCGCGGTGCGCGGCGACCTCGATGCCGGTGGTGTTGAAGAGGGTGCTGGTTGCCGTCACGAAGACGACGGCGACGAGGTTGCCGAGCAGGTCCGGTACGGCATACCAGGGATAGTCAGCGAAATTCACCGCGCTCCAGGGCAGCATGAATCGGGTCGGAGGCGGCGGCTGAAAGGTCCAGCCCGCGGCCTGCGCCTCGGCGGGCGTAAGGCCGATGATCCAGAATGCGAGATGGCCGATGAGCACGCCGCCGACCAGGATCACCGGCAGTCCGAACGGACTGCGCGAGCGATGCCAGGTCAGGTACAGGATCAGCGCCATGGCGCAGGCGGCCGACAGCTCGGCGATGGTGATGACATTTGCGAACTGAGGTAGCGTCGCAAACTTCAGCTCCACGCCCGTGATGACCCTGACGGCGCCGAGCACGAGCAGGCAGCCGGTGGCGCCGAGAAAGCCGCCGACGACAGGATAAGGCACATAGCGGATGGCGCGGCCCATCCGCGTCACGCCGAAGCCGCACAGCACGATGCCGGTGATGATGGTGGCAAGCCCGAGCGTGATCAGGACCGGCGCCAGCATCGGCGCCGCTGGATTCGTGGCCGCTACGCGCTCGACCAGCGCGGAGGCGAGGATCGCCGTCATCGCCGCGGTGGAACTCTCGGGACCCGCGACCGCAAATGGCAGCGAGCTGCCGAGCGCGATCACCAGCGCCAGCATCGCCGATGAGATGAAGGTGGCGGCGACGCCGTAAGCGAGATAGGGCGACAGCGGTCCGGCGAAGATCAGAAGCGCGTAGGACAGGCCGAAGGTAATCGAGAGCACGCTGGCGGCGCTGCCGCCGATGATATCGCTGAACGCGCGACCAATCCGCGGACCGAGATTGACGTTTCGATGCACCACGCCTTGCATTTGCCCCTGATAGCCGCGTCACTGGTAAACGAGCGCAGCCGGCCGCGACAACAAGATTTTTGTGTCAATGCGTGCATTCGTCGTTCCCGCGGAGGGAACCTATAACTATGGGGCCCAATTGTTGAGTGACGTAGCCCGGGTGAAGCGAAGCGCAATCCGGGGGCGGTCTCGCCTGTGGATCGAGCTGTCCCGGCTTGCGCTTCGCTTCACCCGGGCTACGACGCTCGCAATGACGGGGTCAGATTTTGAGGTCCGAACCCGTCACGCGCCGATAGGCTTCGAGGTAGCGCTTGCTGGTCGCCTCCACCACGCTGGCCGGCAATGGCGGCGCCGGTGCGTCGCCGTTCCAGCGGCCGGCGCGGCGCTCAGTGTCGAGATAGTCGCGCAAGGGTTGCTTGTCGAAGCTCGGCTGCGGCTGGCCCGGCTTGTAGACATCGACCGCCCAGAAGCGCGACGAATCCGGCGTCATCACCTCGTCGATCAGGATGATCCGTCCATCCTGGTCGCGCCCGAATTCGAACTTGGTGTCCGCGATGATGATGCCGCGCTCGCGGCTCACCTTTTCGCCGTAGGCGTAGACCGTGCGCGCCATCCGCTCCAGCGTGTCGGCAACCTCGCCGCCGACGATCTCGCGCACGCGGGCCACCGTGATGTTCTCGTCATGCCCGGTCTCGGCCTTGGTCGCCGGGCTGAAGATCGCGGGCTCCAGCTTGGCGCTTTCGACCAGGCCCGCCGGCAGCTTTTCTCCGGCTAGCGTGCCGTGCGCGGCATATTCCTTCCAGGCCGAGCCGGAGATGTAGCCGCGGATCACGCATTCGATCGGGAAGACGAGGGTGCGCCGGCACAGCATCGCGCGGCCCACGATATCGGCGCGATGGTCTTTCAGAGCGGGGACCTCGCGGATGATCTCGTCGGCATCGGCGCTGATCATGTGATGCGGCACGGTGCTCTCGAGCTGGCGAAACCACCATGCGCTGATCTGGGTCAGCACCGCGCCCTTCATCGGGATGGTCTCGGCCATCACGACGTCGAACGCCGAGATGCGATCGGTGGTCAGCAGCAGCACGCGGTCGTCGCCGACGGCATAGATATCGCGGACCTTGCCGCGGCCGATCTGCGGCAAGGGCAGGTCGCTGGCGCGCATCGCATTCATCTGGTCAGACCTTCAAAGCGGCCGCCCGCGAGATTGCGGGCGCCAAAAGCAACGAGGAGATAGCTCACTCCGGCAGCGGAATGAACTCATGTTCCTGCGGGACTGGCTCGAAACGTCCGGTTTTCCAGTCCTGTTTGGCCTGCTCGATCCGCTCCTTGCTGGAAGAGACGAAATTCCACCAGATATGGCGCGGGCCTTCCAGCGCGTCGCCGCCCAGGAACATCATGCGCGTGGGCTGCAGCGCCTTTACCGTGATGCGGTCGCCGGGCCGGAAGATCAGGAGGCGCGGGCCTTCGTAACGTTCATTGGCGATCTCGACTTCGCCGTCGACGAGATAGATCCCGCGCTCCTCGTGATCGGGGTCGAGCGGCACGCTGGTGCCGGCCTCTGCCGTGACCTCGGTGTAGAACCAGGGCGAGACCATCTCGACCGGCGAGGTGATGCCGAACGATGAGCCCGCGATGACGCGGGCGGTGAAACCGCGTTCGCTGATCATGGGCAGGTCGCCCGCGGCATAATGCTGGAACGAGGGCGAGATCTCCTCCCTGGCCTGAGGCAGCGCGATCCAGCTCTGCAGGCCCAGCATCTTCTGGCCGTCGCGGCGCTGCACATCCGGCGTGCGCTCGGAATGGGCGATGCCGCGGCCCGCGGTCATCAGGTTCATCGCGCCGGGCTGGATCTCCTGGATGTTGCCCTCGCTGTCGCGATGCATGATGCTGCCGTCAAACAGATAGGTCACGGTGGCAAGCCCGATATGCGGGTGCGGCCGCACATCCATGCCCTTGCCGGCGAGAAACTGCACCGGCCCGAAATGGTCGAAGAAGATGAAGGGGCCGACCATCTGCCGCTTGCCATGCGGCAGCGCGCGCCGCACGGCAAATCCGTCGCCGAGATCGCGGGTGCGCGGCACGATGACGAGCTCCAGCGCGTCGCAGGTCTTGGGATCGCCGAGGATCGGATCGTTGGAGGGAAGCCAGCTCATGAGGGGGGACTCCTTATTTCGTGGCCTTAATGATAGCAGGAATTCGCCGCCTGCACGCCATCATCCCGGATGTGCCGCCCGGCGCCGGCGTTTTGCGTCATCGTGGCTTGACTTAGGAATCGCCGATGGGGCATGCCATGGGCTTCAAGGTTCCTGCGAGGCCCCCGGAACATGACTTTCACGTCGTGGCAATTCGGCTTGTTTGCCGCGATCGTATTTGTGGCCTACTACCTCCCGCCGGTCCGGCGGTTCCAGGTCCAGCTCCTGGTGGTCGCGAGCCTGTTCTTCTACGGATACGGCCAGCCTGAGCTGCTGCCGCTGCTCGCGGTCGCGGTCGGCGGGACCTATCTGTTCCTGGCGCTTTCGCTGCACGACCGCCGCTGGCTGCCGGCCGGCATCGTCTTCAACCTCGCGCTGCTCGCCTTCTTCAAATACAAATTCCTGATCCTCGATCCGAAGGCGCCGGTGCTGGTCGACAATGCGGCGATCGACTTCCTCTTGAGGCTGCCGCTGCCGATCGGCATCTCCTTTTTCGTCTTCCACAATATCAGCCTCTTGGTCGACCTCACGCGCAGCAAGGCGCCGCGGCCGCCTCTTGCCGACGTCTTCCTCTACATCATCTTCTTTCCGCAGCTCGTCTCCGGGCCGATCACGCGTGCCGGCATGTTCATGCCGCAAATCCAGCCGAAGCAGCTTGCCGATGTGCCGTTCGTCGAAGCTGCGAAATGGATCATCGCGGGCTTCTTCTTCAAGCTCTATGTGGCCAACAATCTCAACGAGATGACGGCCTATATGGACTTCCCGCTCTACGAGACGCTGCAAACGCAGGACCGCTGGCTGCTCGTTTTCCTTTACGGCTATCAGATCTACGCCGATTTCTTCGGCTATTCGGCGATCGCGATCGGTCTGGGGCTTCTGTTCGGTTACCGCCTGCCGATCAATTTCGATCTGCCCTATACGTCGCTGTCGTTTTCGGAATTCTGGACCCGGTGGCACATTTCCCTGTCGACCTGGCTGCGCACCTATCTCTACATCCCCTTGGGCGGCAACCGGCATGGACGTATCAGGACCTATCTCAATTTGATGATCGTGATGGGGCTCGGCGGCCTCTGGCACGGCGCGGGATTCAGCTATCTGGCGTGGGGGCTGGTGCACGGGTTGTTCCTGGTGATCGAGCGGCCGTTCCTGCATGTGCTGCAGGCAATTGATTCCGTGCCGCTGCGCCTCTTGCGCATGGGCGTGGTGTTCTTCTGCGTCACCATGGCCTGGATCTTCTTCAAGCTGCCGAATTTCGATCATGCGCTCGCCTATCTCACCGGCATGTTCACGCCGACCACCAACCCGAATCCGCCAAAATTGTTCTACAATCTTGCGCTGCTCTACGCGCTTCCGGTCCTGCTGCAGCATATGCGCGTGGCATCGCTGTTCGAGACTGCGCTGATGCGGTGGGAGCCATATGTCTATGGCGCGCTGGTCGCGCTCGCCTATCTGGAGGCGGGGCCGGACAGTGCCTTCATCTATTTCCAGTTCTGATCGCATGGAAAAGCAGCCAAAACCCACCGTCTGGTTGATCAAGAGCGCCGTTGCGGCCGCGCTCCTGCTGCTCGCCTGCGGCATCGCGACCGCGCGGTTCGGACACACGTTGCAATTGCCGGCGACGACGGCGCGCGATGGCGCGCTCGTCATCGTGAATCGCTATGTCGACAATCCCGTTCCGGATATCGTGTTCGTGGGCAGCTCGCTGACCTTCCGGCTCCGGGAGGAATATTTCGAAACGCCGCGCGTGGGGAATCTAGCATTCGCCGGCGGATCGCCCGTCACGGCGCTCGAAATCCTCGCGAGCCAGCGGCAGCTCCCCAAGCTGATCGTCGTCGAGATCAACATCTTGTCCCGTGCACCGGATGCGGAGCTGGTGAAGCGCTTCTCCACCAAGGAAGGGCACGAGGCGCTGTTCTTGCGTCCGATCCGGACCGCCGTTGCTGCCTATGAGAACCGGGTGCATGCCCCCGTCACTCACGCCCAGATCGCGGCCCGGCTGAAAAGCCTGCTCGAGCAGCCGCCCGGCAATTTCGACAACCACGTCTATCTGGAGCGGGCGATCGGAGAGATGGAGTCCGAAGACCCGAGCGCCGCCGCCAAGGTCAATATCGAGATGATCCGCCGGCTGATCGAAGTGCTGGAAAAGCGCGGCGCCCGCGTGCTGCTGATGGAAATGCCCTACGCCGCACCGATCGAGACGTCGCTCTATGTCAGGACCACACGCGAGCTCGTCCATCGCGCGTTTCCGGATCAAAGCCGCTGGCTACCCATCGACGTCGATCGTAACGAACTCAGATGGGACGACGGCGTGCACCTGGACGCGCGGTCGGCGGTGTTGGTCAGCCGCTACCTGGATCAACGCTTCTCCGCTAGATTGAGTGATATCCGAGCATCTTCTCGTTCTGGTCAATAGGGGTCAAAGGCAATGGTCGCTTGGCTCAAATCCGGCGCGGCGCAGGCGCAATTTTACGGCCCCACAATCGAGACGGAGCGGTTGATCCTGCGCTCGTGGAAGGCTTCCGACATCGCGCCCAATACAGCCATGCTGGCCGATCCCGAGACGGCGCGATTTATCACGCCCGACCACAAGGCAGTGACCAACGAAACGACGGGCTGGCGCAATGCGGCGGTCATCGCCGGGCACTGGGCGCTGCATGGTTTCGGCATGTTTGCCGTCGAGGAAAGATCATCCGGCCGGTACGTGGGCCGTGTGGGTCCCTGGTATCCGGCGGGCTGGCCGGGGTTTGAGGTCGGCTGGGGCATCGCCAAGGACTATCGCGGCAAAGGCTATGCGGTCGAGGCGGCGCGCGCGGCCATCGACTGGGTGTTTGCCAATCTTGCGGTCGACCGCATCATTCATTGCATCGATCCGGTCAACGTTGCCTCGCAGGGTGTGGCGCGCCGGCTTGGTGCGAAAATCGACGGCCAGGCCGAGTTGAACGGCGATACCGTCGATATCTGGGTGACCGAGCGCGATCGATGGACGGCTTGAGAGAGCCTATTGCCGGCCCAATTGCGTTGCCTTTTCCACGCGGTCGAAGCGTTCCAGCGAGAGGATCGCGTCGGCGAACTGGTCGGCGCGGCCGTTCAGGACCGGGCGGGCCAGCGTCAGGAATTTCTGCTGCATCGCCTGCGCATCGGGGAACGACGACGGCTCGCCGGAGGGGTCGGCGTTGAGCCGCTCATGCACGCCGTCATCTGTGGTGATGCTGACGCGCGCGCCGAACGGATGGGTGCGGCCGATCTCCAGCCGATCGTCCTGCACCACGTCGAACTTGTCGGCGAGCGCGCCGATCGCTGCATCGCCAAGCCGGTTGTAATCGTCCCAGCCGAAGCGGCCCTGGTCGAGGGCAACAGCGCCGGTGAAGAACATCGAGAACTGGCCGCCGACGATCGAAGTCGGGTGCCGCTTGGTGGCGGCGTCGCCGGTCAGCGTGATGCCGTTGCGGTGCAGGCCGATCTCGACCCGCTTCACCTGGTCCGGCGTCAGATTGTGCTCGCGCCGCATCGCGATCAGCGCATCGATCGCGGCATGAGTGTAGCGGCAGCTCGGATAGGGTTTGACGCCGATCTTCATGGTCTCATAGATGCTGCCGAGACCCGCGATCGCCTTGTCCGGGTGCGCATCGTCGCTGTAGCCGACGAGCAGGCCATGCTTGCCTTCCACCGATTCGACCGAGCCGACGAAATCGTTGCGCGCCAGCGTTGCGGCGATGACGCCGTTCATCGCGGCGGCACCGACCTGGTAGCGCTTGTTCCAGGCGCCGTTGATCAGGAACTGCAACGAGCCCGCGGCCTGGCTGCCGGAAACGCCGAAGGCCGCGATGATCTGCTCCTTCGATAACCCGTACAGTTTCGCAGCAGCCGCCGCCGCGCCATAGGTGCCGGCGGTCGCAGTCGGGTGGAAGCCGCGCGCATAATGCGAGGTGGGATCGAGCGCGTTGCCGAGCCGGCAGCAGACCTCATAGCCCGCGACAACAGCGGTCAGCACGTCGCGGCCGGAGGCACCGACCATCTCGCCGACCGCGAACGCGGCCGGCACCACGGGCGCGCTCGGATGCAGCGAGGAATCCGCATGCGTGTCGTCGAAGTCGAGGGAATGGCCGAGCGCGCCGTTGAGCAGCGCCGCGACCGCCGGCGTCCAGGTCTTGCCGTCGCCGAACACGGTGGCTTCGCCCTTGCCGTCCAGCGCCAGCGCTTCCAGCATCTTCAAAAGCGAGGGCGTGGATTCGGCTTCGCGCAGCGCCCGGATCGTGCTGCCGAGGAAGTCCAGCGTCAGCACTTTGGCGCGCTGCAATACTTCCGGTGGTATATCTGCAAAATTCAGGTTAGCGACATAGGCGGCGAGCGTTGCGGTTTCGTTGGCCATCGTGTTTCCTCGTTTCGCCTGGCACGGTAGGCGGGCCGGTTTCACGTTTCAAGCCGCCTTCACGCCGCGGGCATCAGCCATGCCGAACATCAGTCACAGGATCGTCGTGAGCATCAGAGATTCGGTCGCATGACAGCCACCGCGAAACATGTGCTCGGCTGGATTCGCAGCCGGAAGGGGCAATTGGCGCTGGCAGTCAGGGTTACGGTGGCGGCCGCGATCGCCTATGCGGTCGCCGTGGCGCTGCACCTGCTGCTGCCGCTCTGGGCGGTGCTGACCTCGCTGATCGTGACGCAGATGAGTGTCGGCCGGTCGCTGAAGGCGACCCGCGACTACATGCTCGGCACCATCGGCGGCGCGATCTATGGCGGCGCCATCGCGGTGCTGATCCCGTATTCCGGGGAGAGCGGCCTGCTGGGCTTGCTGGTGCTGGCGGTTGCGCCTTTGGCCTTCATCGCCGCCATCAATCCCAGCCTCAGCGCGGCCACTGTGACGGCCGTGATCGTGCTGCTGGTTCCGACCTTGCATCACGCCGATCCGCTGGCATCCGCCATCGACCGCGTCAGCGAGGTCGCCGTCGGCGCCATTACAGGACTTCTGGTGTCGTTCCTGGTGTTGCCGTCGCGCGCGGTGAGCCAGATCCGCGTCAACGCCGCGCGCCTGCTGGAATTGATCGCGGCCGCCTTCACTGAACTGCTCGCCGGCCTGACGCGCGGGCGCGACAATGACGCCCTACACCGCATCCAGGACGGCATCGGCACCGCGCTGGAAGGGTTGAATGCGACCGGCGCGGAGGCCGAGCGCGAGCGCTCCGCGCATCTATCGTCCGGTCCGGACACCGGGCCGCTGCTGCGGACCATTTTGCGACTGCGCCACGATGTGGTGATGATCGGCCGCGCCACGGTGGTACCGCTGCCGGCGAATGTGCAGGCACGGCTTGCAGCGCCCCTGTCCGACGTCAGCAAGGCGATCACGCTCTATCTGCGCTCGGCAGCCGCAGCGCTGCGCATGGGCGCGGGCGCGCCGCCGATCGCGCCTGTTCATGCCGCCTTGCAGCGCTATGCGAACGAAGTCGCCGCCGTTCGCAGCGAGGGCCTGATCCGCGGCCAGCCCGTCGGCACTGCGGAGTGCTTCTTCGCGCTGGGATTCTCGCTGGAGCAGATGCGGCAGAACCTGCTCGACCTCGATCGCGTCGTGGGTGAGTGGTCGGAGACGTCGGCGGCGGCGAGGGAGCCGGCCGAAGATTAGGGCGTGTACTCATAAAGGCGTGGATGTCGGCTTCTGACGGCCAAGCTGAAATCTTACAATCAGTCGGAACATTACTGCTCGTGACCTCAACCGGACATTATCTCCATCTCCGGGCGCGTTTATTGCTCCTACTCACGCGCTGTCAAAGAAGCTCTATTCAGTCATGTTGCTGACGCAATCTCTGTCTTAGTCGGTGAGAATTAAAAACACTGTGTGAGGACCGCCCAGGTTCCCACAAACGGTTCCATCGCCAGCATCGGCACGAATCCGCAAAAAATTGGCACGAGTCCGTTAACGCCTCCGCGTTCGCTTGACCATGCTTTGCGGCATCGGGAACCTAACGATCGAAGAAAATCAATCAAGGAGTCATGATGCTCTTCCGCTCGAGCGCCGCAATTTGCGGCGCCGCAGTTGCACTTGTCATTTCCGTTACCGTTGCTCGCAGTGAAATCGGCGCGGTTCATTCAAGCGCCGTCGTCGATGCCGCTTCTGGAGATGCGATCGTTGGCGCAGCATCCATGTACAACCCGTTCCGGCCCGGATGGCGGGAGGGTGGCCCGAACACAGCCTCCGGCGAGCGCTATGATCCCTCTGTCTGGGCGGCGGCCATCAAGACGAGTTTGCGTGAGAAATTCGGTGGGGTCCAATATGGCGCGAGGCCGAAGTACGCTCTCGTTGAGGCTGTAGGCAAGAAGGTCATCGTCAAGATAAATGACGTGGGGCCACTGACGCCTGGCCGTATCATTGACCTGAATGAGCGGACGATGCGCCACTTCGATCCAAGCCTGCAGCTCGGGGTCATTAATGACGTAACAGTCAGGCCGCTCTCAGGGGACGATTGGATCCCCGGACCGGTCGATGGCCTCCTCGCCGCTGATTCTTGAGACCTCTGCGCGCCCTGATCTCCGGCGGGGTCACAAGTACACGCCCGAGCGCGCGATGCGGTTTGAATCTAAAGCACGACCTGCCGCAGCATCGCGGCCACGACCAGGCGGTGAAAGGGCAGGATGATCGCGAGGTAGGTCCGGCCGAGCCAATTATGCGTCCGCACCAGCGTGGTGGTGGTGACCTCCTGGCCGCCGGCATGGGCGGTGACATCGACCACGACACGAAAATCGAGATGGCTGTCGTTGAAGCCGGCCACCAGCCGTTCCGGCGTTTCGCTGAGAACCGGAAACAGGCCCACCATGCCATGCGATGCCCTATCGCCTTCGCCCGATGTCTTCAGGCCAAGCGGCGCGACAATCAAATTGCGTAATCGCAACAGGGCTTCGATCCAGCGCTGGCGTCGCGCGAACATCTTCTCGGCCGCCTTGCGCGCATCAAGCGTGGTGCCGTCGACGGCGATGCGAAAGGCGTCGATGAACTCTGCACCGGCGAGCAACGGGCCGGGATCGATATCAGGCGTGACTTCGCGCGCTTTCATCACATGGCCAATCTGTTGCTCAGCAGACGGAAACGCAAGATGAGCAGAAGGGCATAGGCCGCGGTTCCGGCCGATAGCCCGATCCAGATGCCGACGGCGCCGAGCGTGGTCGCGAAGCCGAGCAGGCATGCGGAGGTGAACCCGATCAGCCAGTAGCTGATCGTGGCGAACAGCAGTGGCAGGCGTGTATCGTTCATGCCGCGGAGCGCGCCGGCGGCAACCGTCTGCACGCCGTCGGCGATGAAGAAGGTCGAGCCGACCAGCAGCAGCGAGGCCGTCAATTGCGCGGTGGCTTCGGCGGCTTCGCCGAGGAAGATTTCGGCGATCGCGAATCGTCCGAGAATGACGAGAAGCGTCATCGTCGACATGAAGACGATGCCGAGTCCGGTTGCGACGATCCCTGCGCGTCTGACCGCGGGCGCGTCGGCCCGGCCGACAGCATGGCCGACGCGGACGGTCGCCGCCATGCCGATGCCGAACGGCACCATGAACAGGATGGCCGCGATCTGCAGCGCGATCTGATGCGCGGCCAGCGCGGCCGTCGAGATCAGGCCCATCAAGAGCCCCGCGGCGCCGAACAGGCCATATTCCAGCAGGAAGGAGACCGAGATTGGCGCGCCGACGATGACGAGTTGTCGCATCAGCGGCCAGTCGAGGCGCCAGACGCGACCAAGCACCTGATATTTCCGGAACGGCGGGCGGCGGGAGGCGAACCATAGGCCGGCGAGAAAGGTCCCGAGATTGACGATCGAGGTGGCAATGCCCGCCCCGAACAGCCCGAGCGGCGGCAGTCCCCAAGCACCATAGAGCAGGAGACAAACCAGCAGCGCATTGGCCGGGATCGCCGCGAGCGTGATCCACAGCACCGGCTCGGGCCGGTTGACCGCGCTCATGAAGCCGCGGATCGCAATGAACCACAGCGCGGGCAGCATGCCCCAGGCGAGACCGAACAGATATTGCTGCGCGAGCTGCGCGGCCGTGGCGGCCTGGCCGAGCGCGAGCAGGATCTGTTCGCCGCGGAACGGCAGCACCATCAGCGGCAATGTGATGAACAGCGCGGCCCACAGCCCGACACGAAGCGAGCGCCGCACCATGCGCGGATTGCGCGCGCCAAAGGCTTGCGCCGCCAGCGGGGCGACGGCGGACATCAGGCCCATGCCGAAGGTAAAGCTGACGAAGTAGACCGTGCCCGCCAAGGCCGCGGCAGCGACGGCCTCGTCGCCGAACCGGCCGATGAAGGCGAGGTCGGTCGTCATCATCGCGATCTGGCCGAGCTGCGTCAGCGCCATCGGCACCGCAAGGCGCAGGGTCTCAGCGAGCTCGTCGCGCAAATGGTGACGAGGCGCACGCGCGGCCACGCGTGGCGCCATCGAAGCGCGTTCGATGTTCTCGGTTGAGGTCATGGGCCGAGATTAGCACCGCCGCGCGCCTAAAAGGTGGCGGAACGGCCACTGCAATAGCCCGGAACGCCATTGCGTAACCCGGGGCCGCTCGCGAATGCTGATGCGACTGTCCCGGGTTGCGCGTTCCGCTCCACCCGGGCTACGTGCTCGCAAAGGTCAACGAAAAATGTCCTGGGTTACGGCTTGCCCTGCCTGATCGCGTTGATTTCGCGCTCCTGGGCCTCGATGACGCCGTCGGCGATCTGTCCGACGCGGGGATCGCTGACATGGGCGCGCTCGCTGGTCAGGAGCGCCGCCGAATGGAGCGGAATCACCACCTGCGTGCCCGGGGCATCGCCTGAGGTTTCGCGGCCGTGCGTGAGCCAGAGCGAAATCGTAAGCGCCGCGACCGCTGCCGCGGCAATGGTGAGATTAGTGGCGTCGCCGCCGGTGATCTGGAGAAATCTGGGCAGACGAACGCGCATGGACGCACCTGCCTGTGGGGAACTGGCAGTGCAACCGACAGGTCGGCCGATTGTTCCAATCGTCGTGGTGATTCTCTACCGCACGCGTTCGGGCACGCGGGTGATCCTGGCGCCGAGCGCGTTCAGCCGCTGCTCGATCCGCTCGTAGCCGCGCTCGATCTGGTCGGCATTGTTGATGGTGGAGGTGCCTTCGGCGCAGACGGCCGCAAGCAGCATCGCCATGCCGGCGCGGATGTCGGGGGAGGTCATCGGCGCGCCACGCAGCCGGCTCGGACCGGCGACGATGGCGCGATGCGGGTCGCACAACACGATGCGGCCGCCCATTGCGATGAGTTTGTCGACGAAGAACATCCGCGATTCGAACATCTTTTCGAACATCAGGATGACGCCGTCGCACTGCGTCGCGGTGACGATCGCGATCGACATCAAGTCCGCCGGGAAGGCCGGCCAGGGCTGGTCCTCCAGCTTCGGCACATGGCCGCCGAAATCATCATGGATCTTCATGGTCTGGCCCGAGGGCACCACGAGATCGTCACCCTCGACGCCGCAGACGATGCCGAGCCGCTCAAAGCCCATCCGGATCGAGCGCAGATGCTCGACGCCGGCGCGCGCGATGCGCAGCGGCGAGCGCGTCACCGCGGCAAGCCCGATCAGCGAGCCGACCTCGATGTGATCTGGCTGGATCGCGTAGTGCGTGCCGCCGAGCGTGGCGGGGCCGTGGACGATGATGGTATTGGTGCCGATGCCCTCGATCTTGGCGCCGAGCGCGACCAGAAAATGCGCGAGATCCTGCACATGGGGCTCGGACGCCGCGTTGCGCAGGTAGGTGGTGCCGCGAGCGGCCACGGCTGCGACGAGCGCGTTCTCGGTCGCCGTGACGCTGGGCTCGTCGAGGAACACGTCGGCGCCTCTCAGGCGGGACGCGCGGAACTCGAGGCGATGGGTCGCGGTGACGGTCGCGCCGAGCTGCTCAAACGCCAGGAAATGCGTATCGAGGCGGCGGCGCCCGATCACGTCGCCGCCGGGCGGCGGCAATGCGACCTCGCCGCAGCGGGCGAGCAGGGGCCCGGCGAGCAGGATCGAAGCACGGATCCGCGCGCACAGTTCCGGATCGAGATCGGCGGCGCGGATCTCCTTGGCGTGGATCAGAAGCGTGTTGCGCTCGGTCCACTCGGCCGAGGCGCCGACGGAGCGGCAAAGCTCGACCAGCGTCTCGGTGTCGCGGATCCGCGGCACATTCGTCAGCGTGACCGGATGCTCGGTCAAGAGCGCTGCCGCGATGATCGGCAGCGCCGAATTCTTGTTGCCGGACGGCTCGATCGTGCCGGAGAGCCGGTGGCCGCCCTCGACGATATATTGAATGGGCGCCACGTTGTCCTCGACGGGTTGGTTGGTTCGCTCGTGGAAGATTCCGTAACGGAATCAATGGGCGGTCAGAGCGACATAGCACATAAGGCTCGTCGAAGTCATGCCCTCAGCGATCCGCTGTCCCTGCCGTCAGGCCGGGACTGTGGCTGCCTGCTCGATCAGCCCGCTTTCCTTCAGCTCCTGCCAGAATTCCGCAGGGATCTTGGCCTGCATCGAATTGTAGTCCTCGAGGATTTGCCGGTGGCTGCTCGCACCCACGACCAACGCGACGACGACGTCAGGAGCCGATGAAAACTGCAAGGCCGCGGTCCGCAGATCGACGCCGTGGCGGGCGGCGGCCGCGCGGAGCCGGTCACGTTTCTCGATATGGGCCGGAGAGATCTTGTAATTGTTCGGCCCGTAATTGTAGCGCGGACTGCCGGAGATGAAGCCTGCGTTCAGCGCCGAGCCGATCACCAGCGACACGTTCTTCTTCCGCACCGCCGGGAAGACCTGATTGACGGCGTTGGCATGATCGACCAGCGAGTACTGCGAGGCGCACAGGCAGACGTCGGGATCGGCAACGTCGATGACGCGCAGGATGGGCTCCGGGCAATTCACGCCGATGCCCCACGCCTTGATGATGCCTTCCTCGCGCATGCGCGAGAGCGCCGGGAATGCGCCGCGTTCGGCGATCGCGAACTGCTCCTGCCATGATGTCGGGAAGTATGGAAAATCCGGCGAGATGTCGTGGACGAATGCCACGTCGAGGCTGTCGACGCCGAGCCGCTGCAGGCTGTCCTCGATCGAACGGCGAACGCCGTCGCCGGTGTAGTCATAGGTGACGTCATTCGGCGAGTCCGATAGCGGAAAGATTTCCGCATGCCGGTTGTTCTTCGACGCCTTGAACAGCTTGCCGACCTTGGACGACAGCGCGTAATCGCCGCGAGCCTTGTTGTGCAGGAAATGGCCGAAGCGGCGCTCGGACAATCCGAAGCCGTACCAGGGCGCCACGTCGAAATAGCGCACGCCGGCGCTCCACGCAGCCTCAAGCGTCGCCTCGGCATCCTCGTCCGTGACCTTGTTGAACTCGTTGCCGAGCGGGACGCCGCCCAGCCCGAAGTGGAACCCCGGCTTGAAAAGTTGTGTCGCCCGATTTGTCTGTGCCATGCGATTGTCTCCTTTGGTGTCGGTGGTGGCTGTAACCAGTGACGGTGCCGCAAGGGCGCCGACCGCTGCCGCGGCGACGGTGAGAAAATCCCTGCGACTGCCAGTTCGTTTCGTCATCGCGTGTCTCCTTCGGTCATGCGGGGAAGGCGCCGAGAAGCGTGGCTCCATGCGCGGAGCCTCTTCCTTCGAGCTTGAGTATGGGTCGTAAAACGGCGGCCACCAGGGTAGGTTCGTTGAGTGCAGCTCAACGACGCCTTGAGGGGCCGTTCATGAAAACGTTCGACCGAAACATGCTGGCGGATTTGAACGTGTTCCTGACGATCGTGCGCCGGGGCAGCCTTGCCAAAGCGGGCATTGAGCTCGGCGTGAGTACGTCCGCCCTGAGCCATCGCCTGCGCAAGCTGGAGTCCGACCTGGGCGTGAGACTCCTGCATCGCTCCAGCCGCTCCATCAGGCCGACCGCGGCCGGCGCCTCGCTCGCTGCTGAATTGGAGAACGGATTTCGCACCATCCGCGATGCCTTGACCGGGCTGGAGAACCATCGGCGTGTGCCGGTGGGGCGGCTTCGTCTCAACGTTCTCCGTGATGCCGCGCGCCTCGTGCTTGGTCCTGTGCTGCCGCGTTACTGCATGGAGTTTCCGGGCATGCAGGTCGACGTGACCGTTGAGGACCGCATGGTCGAGATCATCGCGGAGGGCTTTGACGCCGGGATCCGTTATGGCGATCGCGTGCCGCTTGACATGGTGGGGATCGCGCTGACGAAACCGTTGAAGTGGGTCGTGGTCGGCTCGCCCGAACTGATCGCGCGTGCAGGCCGTCCCGACGCTCCCGGCGATCTGCTGCAGCTTCCGTGCGTCGAGATGCGCGTCGGCGATAACCGCAACTTCCCGTGGGAGTTGGGCAACGGCGATTCGATGATCCGGCTCGATGTCCGCGGGCCGGTCTGCGCCAACGAGACCGAGCATGCGGTCGACATGGCGTTACGCGGCGTGGGATTTGTCTATTGCCTGGCGCGGCGGGTCGAAGCGGAAGTCGCATCCGGCGCGCTGGAAATCCTGCTGCCGGAATGGGCCTCCGAAGGCCCGCCCTTCACCATCTACTATCCAAGCCGCCGCCAGCCGCCGCCCGGCTTGCGCCAGCTCATCGACCTCACGCGCAAGTCCGAAAGCCTGCCGCCATTGGCCGCGACCGACGCCGGCTAAGAGACAAGGCTACTCCGGCAGCGCGAGCCGTGTGGCGTTGGCGCCGCGCGAGTAGATGGCCGTCATCTAGACTGCCATGGCGGCAGCACAATTTGTAGGTGCAACCAAGCAAATCCGGCTTGGCTCGTTCCAGTTCATATACTAATATATTAATTAGGATGCTGTCATGCGCTCCATGAGGAAAGCCGAAGCCACCGTCCGTGCCGCCGGCAATCGCCGCAGCGGTCGGCCACGAACAGCGACGGCGTCGGCGCGGATCTATGCGGATCTGCGCGCCGAATTGGTGTCACTGCAGCGACGCCCGGGCGAGGCGATCTCGGAAGCGGAAATCGCGCTCTCCCATGGCGTCAGCCGGACGCCCGTCCGCGAGGCTATCCTGAAATTGTCGGACGAAGGTCTTGTGGAGATATATCCGCAATCCGGCATCTTCGTCTCGCGCATTCCAATCGCGGCGTTGCCGGAGGCGATCACCATCCGCAAGGCGCTGGAGGAAACCACCGCCCGATTGGCGGCAGAGCACGCCACCTCAAGCCAGATCCTGAATTTGCTTTCTATCTTGGAACGCCAGCGCGAAGCGAGCGCCGCCAGCGATCGCGAAGCATTCCATCAAGCGGACGAACTGTTCCACGCAACCATCGCCGAGATCGCGCGATACCCGGGCATCTGGAAGCTGATCCTGCAGGTGAAGGTCCACGTGGATCGCTATCGCCGCCTGACGCTGCCGCAACCTGGGCGAATGAGGCAGGTGATCGCGGAGCATGAACGCGTCATGACTGCGATCGAGGATCATGATCCGCCGGCTGCGGGAATGGCTATGGCCAGGCATCTCGAAAGGCTGCTCGTCGATATCTCCGCCACTCAAAATATCAACCCGGAGTTCTTCGACGCACAAACCTGAGGTTGAAGATCAACGACAACGACAACAATATATTGGGAGGATCCAGATGAAACGGCGCGACTTCATCAAGCTGAGCGCCGGGTTCGGCGCGGCTTTTGTTATCCAGCAAACCCCCGCGCAGGCCCAGACAAAAACGGTCCTTAAGGCAGCGGACGTTCATCCGTCGGGCTATCCGACGGTCGAAGCCATGGTCCGGATGGGCAAGAAGCTGGAAGCCGCCACCAATGGAAGGCTGTCGATCCAGATGTTCCCGTCCATGCAACTTGGCGGCGAAAAGGAAATGATCGAGCAGGCGCAACTCGGCGCGCTGCAGATCGCTCGTATTTCGGTTGGGGCCGTCGGCCCGGTCGTGGACGACGTCAACGTCTTCAACCTGCCCTTCGTATTCCGGAACTCCAGGCACATGGAGAAGGTGATCGATGGCGAGATCGGCGATGAGCTGCTTGCGAAGATTTCGGCGAACGACAAGGCTGGTCTGATTGGGCTGTGCTGGATGAACGCTGGCTCGCGCAATATCTACAACAACAAGCGGCCGGTCCGAACGTTGGCCGATCTGAAGGGCCTCAAGATCCGCATGATCGGTAATCCGCTGTTCGTTGACACCATGAACGCGCTTGGCGGCAACGGAGTCGCGCTCGGCTTCGATCAGGTCTTTAGCTCGATGCAGACCGGCGTGGTCGATGGCGCGGAAAACAATTCGCCTTCGTTTGTAGCGCAGAACCACTATCAGGTTGCCAAATACTTCACGATGACCGAGCACCTGATCATTCCGGAAATCGTGGTGTTCTCGCGCGTGTCGTGGCAGAAGCTGTCGCCGGACGATCAGGCACTGATCAAAAAATTTTCCAAGGAAATGCAGGCCGAGCAGCGCGTGCTTTGGTACGAGGCGGAAAACGCAGCCATCGCAAAGATGAAGGCTGCCGGGACCGAAATCATCACCGATATCGACAAGAAGCCATTCCAGGACGCCGTAAAGCCGGTTTGGGACAAGTATGGCGCAAAGTACGCCGCAATGATCAAGCGGATCGAGGCGGTCCAATAGCTCCCGCGCTGCAACGGGCGAATGGCCGAACCGCGTCCGCTCCCCCCGGACGCCGGATTTGCCGGAGCAATTTGAATCGCTGTTATTCTTGCGAGGTCCAAATGTATGACGAGCAACGGTCCCGACCTGATTGGACCGGCATGTTCCGGCGGCTTGTGAATGCAGTCTACTGGACGGGAGCCGTGATTGCCTGTGTGGCGCTCGTGCTCGTCTGCTCTGTCATTCCGTGGGCAGTCTATACCCGATATGTCCTGAATAGCGCTTCGTCATGGCCCGAGCCGATGGCCGTGTTACTGACGGTCGGCATCACCTTCATCGGTTCAGCCAACTGCTATCGTCAGCGCATTCACATGAGCATGACGGTGGGTACCGATTTGCTGCCGCCGGTGTTGCGCCGCGCCTCGCTGATATTGAGTGAATTGTTGATGGGCGTGACTGCGCTGTTCATGTTCGTGTGGGGATTGAAGCTCGTTCAGACCACCTGGGGCAATTCAGTCGACGAATTTCCATGGCTGTCGGTCGGGGTCACCTACCTTCCGATCGTAGTCAGCGGAGCGATGATGTTCCTGTTCGTCGTCGAGCGCCTGACCATCGGTCCGCCACCGCGTGACGGCAGCGATGCTCACGTTCCTGTCGAGTGAATCCCCATGGATATCGCCATTCTTCTTCTCAGCATGTGCTTTTTCTTCGCCATCGGCATGCCGATCGCCTATGCGATGGCGCTTTCGTCGCTCGCCGGCGCGCTCTGGATCGACCTGCCCGTCGGTGCCGTCATGCAACAGTTTGCCAGCGGCGTCGGCAAGGTCTCGATGCTGACGATCCCGTTTTTTGTGCTGGCGGGCGCCATTATGGCCGAAGGCGGTATGGCCAGACGGCTGGTCGATTTTGCCGCAGTGCTGGTCGGATTCACGCGCCTGCGGGGCGGCCTCTCGCAAATCAACATCCTCGCGACCACGATCATGAGCGGAATTTCGGGATCGTCGGTCGCCGACACGTCAGCGATCGGTTCGGTTATGATTCCCGAAATGGCTGCGAAAGGTTATCCGCGGGTGTTCGCGACCAACGTGACTATCAGCGCTTCGCTTCAAGCCATCATCATCCCGCCAAGCCACAATTCCGTGATCTATTCGCTGGCGACGGGTGGGGTGGTCTCGATTACCAGTCTGTTTCTCGCCGGCGTGATTCCAGGGCTGCTGCTCGGCTTTTCGTTGATGCTGCTTTGCCTGTTCTACGCGTATCGTGACGAGCATCCAAAGGGCGAGCCCGTGCCGATGCGCCAGGCGATCAGAGTGCTCGGCGACGCGCTGTGGGGGATCGTGACACTAGCGATCGTGCTGGGTGGCATCCTCTCCGGCGTATTTACGCCGATCGAGGCAGGCGCGGTCGCCTGCGTCTGGGCGTTCTTCGTCACCATGTTCGTCTACCGCGACTACAAGTGGTCGGATCTGCCTGTGCTGATCTATCGGACGCTGCAGACGGTAGCCATGGTGCTCACCCTCGTCGCGACAGCGTCGTGCTTCGGCTATGTCGCCGCCTTGATGCAGATGCCGGCGAAAATGACGGAGTTCTTCGTTGCGATATCGAGCAACAAATACATGCTGCTGATGTGGTTGAACATCATGCTGCTGGTTCTTGGAACGGCACTCGATCTGGCACCGCTGTTGCTGATCTGCACGCCGATCCTGTTGCCGGTCGTGAAGAGCTTCGGCATAGATCCGGTACATTTCGGCATCGTGATGTTGCTCAATCTCGGTATCGGATTGCTGACGCCCCCAGTCGGGACCACCCTGTTCGTTGGCTGCGCCATCGGCAAGGTCTCGGTCGACGAGGTGATGCGCGGTATCTGGCCGTTCTATTTTGTGATGTTCACGGTACTGATGATCGTGACCTACGTTCCCTGGCTGTCTCTGGCATTACCGAGGATGTTCGGCTTCTAGAGCATGATCCGGAAAAGTGGACACCGGTTTTCCCTCGCGACAAACGCGAAGCGTTTGCGCGGAGATCATGCTCAAACAAAGAGCTAAAGCGGGATGACGATTCGAAGAAAAGTCATCATGCTTTAGAGCAAGACCATCGACACGCGCTTCGCGTCAGATGTCGATGTTTGCGCTGAGTGAGTTTTCCTGGATGAAGTCGCGGCGCGGCTCGACCACGTCGCCCATCAGCTTGGTGAAGATGTCGTCGGCCTCGTCGACCTCCTTGACCTTCACCTGCAATAGCGAGCGCACTTCGGTATCCAGCGTGGTCTCCCAGAGCTGCTCCGGGTTCATCTCGCCGAGACCTTTGTAGCGCTGCAGGGTCAGGCCCTTGCGGGCCGTGTTGGTTACGGCTTCGAACAGGTCGACCGGGCCGTAGATGAGTTGCTCGCTGTCCTTGCGGCGCAGCTTGCCGGAGCGGGCATAGACGCTCTGCAGCCGCTCCCGGAATTCGTGGAGCTTGCGGGCGTCAGCCGAACCGAGGAAGGCGTCGTCGATGACGGCGACATCCTTGACGCCGCGCACGGTGCGTTCGAACATGAAGCCCTGGCCTTCCACGAATTGTCCGGTCCAGCCGCGTTCGACTTCCTCGGCCTGATTGTCGAGCCGTCCCGCCATGTATTCTGCCGCGGCCGCTGCGGTTTCCGGATTGCTGTAGATGTCCTTGCCGAACAAGCCTGCGATGGCGGCCTGCTCGACGACCTTCCGATTGTAGCGGCTGTGCAGGTTGCGCAGCACGGCGCGAATGACGCGGGCGTCGTCGATCAGGGAACGCAGATCGCGGCCCGAGCGTTCCTCGCCGGTGCCAAGCGTGAACACGCAATCGTCGAGCCCGGCCTCGATCAGATAATCTTCCAGCGCCCGCTCGTCCTTCAGATACTGCTCGGACTTGCCGCGCGTGACCTTATAGAGCGGCGGCTGCGCGATATAGAGAAAGCCGCCGTCGATGATCTCGCGCATCTGGCGATAGAAGAAGGTCAAGAGCAGCGTGCGGATATGGGCGCCGTCGACGTCGGCGTCCGTCATCACGATGATCTTGTGATAGCGCAGCTTGTCGATCGCGAAGTCGTCGCTGATGCCGGTGCCGAGCGCGGTGATCAGCGTGCCGATCTGCTCGCTGGACAGCATCTTGTCGGGGCGGACGCGCTCGACATTGAGGATCTTGCCGCGCAGCGGCAGCACCGCCTGGAATTCGCGGTTGCGGCCCTGCTTGGCGCTGCCGCCTGCCGAGTCACCCTCGACGATGAAGAGTTCCGACTTGGCGGGATCCTTCTCCTGGCAATCAGCCAGTTTTCCCGGCAGCGAGGATATCGCGAGCGGATTCTTGCGGGTCAGTTCGCGCGCCTTGCGTGCGGCCTCGCGAGCGGCTGCGGCCTGGATCACCTTGCCGACGATGACCTTCGCCTCGGTCGGATGCTCCTCGAACCAGGCAGCCAGCGCCTCGTTGATGACGTTCTCGACAACGGGACGCACTTCCGAGGACACCAGCTTGTCCTTGGTCTGCGACGAGAACTTCGGATCCGGCACCTTCACCGAGAGCACGGCGGTCAGGCCCTCGCGGCAGTCGTCGCCGGTCAGCGTGATCTTTTCCTTTTTCGCGTTGGCCTCGGCATAGCCGTTGACCTGGCGCGTCAGCGCGCCGCGGAAGCCGGCCAGATGGGTGCCGCCGTCGCGCTGCGGGATGTTGTTGGTGAAGCACAGCACGTTCTCGTGGTAGCTGTCGTTCCACCACAGCGCGGCTTCGACCCCGATGCCGTTCATCTCCGAACGGACCATGATCGGATTGGCGACGATCGCCTTCTTGTTGCGGTCGAGATATTTGACGAATTCCTCGACGCCGCCGACGTAATGCAACTCCTCGCGCTTCTCGACGGCATGTCGCATGTCCGAGAGCAGGATGTTGACGCCGGAATTGAGGAACGCGAGCTCGCGCAAGCGATGTTCGAGCGTCGCGAAATCATATTCGATGTTCTTGAAGGTCTCGGTGGAGGCGAGGAAGGTGACCTCGGTGCCGCGCTTGCCCTGGGCGTCGCCGACCACCTTCAGGGGGGCGACGGCATCGCCGTGGGCGAATTCCACGTAATGCTCTTTGCCGTCGCGCCAGACGCGGAGCTTCAGCGTGCTTGACAGCGCGTTGACGACGGAGACGCCGACGCCATGCAGGCCGCCCGAAACCTTGTAGGAGTTCTGGTCGAATTTACCGCCGGCATGGAGCTGGGTCATGATGACCTCGGCCGCGGAGATGCCTTCGCCCTTGTGGATGTCGACGGGAATACCGCGGCCGTCGTCGCGCACGGTGACGGAATTGTCGGGGTTGAGCACGACTTCCACGCGCGTCGCATGGCCCGCGAGCGCTTCGTCGATCGCGTTGTCGACGACCTCATAGACCATGTGATGCAGGCCGGAACCGTCGTCGGTATCGCCGATATACATGCCCGGCCGCTTGCGCACGGCATCCAAGCCCTTCAAGACCCGGATCGATTCCGCACCATACTCCACGGGAATGGAATGCTCGCTTTCGGCAGGGGTCTGCCGGGCTGGTTCTGTCATGTGAGGCCTTAGGATGTCCCGAATCAGCGGCGCAAAACTGAGGGCTGATTACACTATTTGTGCCACGAAAGATGCATCGCGCCTAGCGCAAAGTCTGTCGCCGCAAGCTGTTGAATAAATAGTATTTTTCTGCCTTTTTTCAAGGCGGTTCAAGGCTGTTTCAAAGGCCGCGAAAAAGCGCGATTCGAGGCCCATTTCGAGTGCACGAGAATCCCGATTTGGAGCGCTCGTCGGGCTCCCTCTGGCGGTGCTTCGCGTACCTGCTACAGAGGGCATCGAAGCAGGCTGACTTCGATGCCCTCTCCTAGTTCCGCAATTTCCGGATTATCCGCCCTTGTCCCTGTCGTCCCAGCTTTACCGGCCCGATATCGATGGCCTCCGCGCCATCGCCGTGATGCTGGTGCTGATCTTCCACGCTTTTCCTGAAGCCGCGCCGGGCGGATTCGTCGGCGTCGATGTCTTCTTCGTGATTTCCGGCTTCCTGATCACCGGTATCATCGCGCACGGGCTCGACGAGGAGCGCTTCAGTCTGGCCGTCTTCTACGCCAAGCGCATCAGGCGGATTTTTCCGGCGCTGATTGTCGTGCTTCCGGTCGTGCTGGTCGCGGGCTGGCTGGTCATGCTGCCATCTGCCTATGCGCAACTGGGCAGCGACGTCTTTGCCAGCGCCGCATTTTTCGCCAACATCGCGCTGTTGCTGCAGTCGGGCTATTTCGACGTCGAATCGGCGAAAAAGCCGCTGCTGCATCTGTGGTCGCTCGGCATCGAGGAGCAGTTCTACCTGTTCTGGCCGCTATTGCTGATGCTGGCCGCGCGGCTGCGGCTGAAACTGTTCTGGATCGCCGCGATTCTCGGCGCCGTCTCCTTCGCCCTCAATCTCTCGCTGATCGGCGCGAACCCGGTCGCGACCTTTTATTTGCCATTCACGCGGGCCTTCGAATTGCTCGCCGGCGCCTTGCTGGCGCTGGGCTGGAGCCAGATCGGCAAGCCGAGCGCCGCGAGCGATTGGCGTGCGTTCGCAGGCCTCGCCCTGATCGCGCTCGCGGTTGGCCTGTTCGACAGCCACAGCCCGTTTCCGGGTTGGCGCGCGGCGCTGCCGGTTGCCGGATCTGCGCTGCTGCTGTCGGCGCCTACAGCCTGGCTCAACCGCGGCGTGCTCGCCAGCCGGCCGATGGTTTGGATCGGGCTGATCAGCTATCCGCTCTATCTCTGGCACTGGCCGCTCTTGGTGTTCTTCGCGCTGATCAAGTTCAGTCCGCTGACGCTGCTCGAACGCGGGCTGATCCTGCTCTTGAGCGTGCTGCTCGCCTGGGCGACCTACCGCTACATCGAGAAGCCGCTGCGTTTCGGCCGGCCGCAGCCGCGTAAACTGGTTGCGCTGGGCGCGAGCATGGTGCTCGTGGCCGCGCTCGGCGGCACTGTCGTTTGGGGGCGTGGCTACGATTTCCGCCTGCCGCCGGAAATCCGCGCCATGGCCGGTGTGTCGACACAATCAGCGCAATGGCGGTTCCACCAATGCCTGCTCGATCTCGGCCGCGACACATCGTTCGCCGATGATTGCGTCGATCGCGATCGCCGCCCGCTGGTCGTGATCTGGGGCGACTCGACGGCGGGCGCGCTGTTGCCCGGCTTGCGCAAGGCGCAGGAGACGAAGAATTTCGGCATCGCGCAGTTCACCTCGGCGTCCTGCGTCCCTGTCCTGAACGTCGATATACCCGGTACGCCCAACTGCCGCGCCATGAACGACAAGGTGTTCTCGCTGATCCGCGATGCGAGGCCCGACATCGTGCTGATGCACGGCACCTGGGATAGATATCTGGATGAGATCGCCGAGACCGCTGCCGCGCTGAAGCGCGAGACCGGCGCGCGCGTGGTCGTTCTCGGCGCGGTGCCGACCTGGCGGCGCGGGCTGCCGAATGAAGTGCTGCGTTATTTCCTGCTCTATCACGGCCTGCTCCCGGCGCGTTGGAGCGGCGGCGTGACGAGCGGATGGTTCGACGCGGTGATGCGCGAGAAGCTTTCCCCCGCCGGCGCGGAATTCGTCTCCGCCTGGGATGTGCTGTGCAATGGCGAGGGATGCCTGACCCGGATCGGCGACAGCGCAGGCGATATCACCGCAAGCGACGGCATTCACCTCACCGAGAAGGGCTCGACCTATCTCGTCGACGCGGTGATCGACCGCGTGCTCGATGGGGCCAAAGCAGGCGCCCCGGGAAAGTAGCTTCACCCGCGGCGGCTGATGCGGCCGGCTTCGACGTCGAAGATCTCGCCATTCGCTCCGATATCGACGAACGCGGCGGGATCGGCGCCGGTCATCCAGACCTGCGCGCCGAGCTTTGCCAGTTCGTCGAACAGCGCCTTGCGCCTGCTAGGATCGAGATGCGCCACCACTTCGTCGAGCAAGAGCAGCGGCACGATGCCGGTCATCTCGGCGACCAGCGTCGCATGCGCCAGCACCAGCCCGATCAGGAGCGCCTTCTGCTCGCCCGTGGAAGCGTCGCGCGCCGGCATGTTCTTTGGCGCATAGACCACCTGCAGGTCGGTCAGATGCGGGCCGTCGAGCGTGCGTCCGGCGGCGGCATCCCGCGCGCGGCTGAGGCGCAGGATCTCGCGGTAGCGGTCCTCGACGGCCGTTGCGGGCTCGCTGAGCAGCGCATTCTCCATCCAGCCGTCGAGCGCGATCTCGGCCGAAGGAAACGCTGAGCCCTGCGCGCGCTCGCGCAGCATCGCCGACAGTCTTGCGGCGGTCTGGCCGCGCGTCGCCGCGACCGCGACCGCAAGCTCCGCGGTCTCGCGTTCGATCGCGCCGCACCAATGGTCGTCATAGTTGCGCACTTCCAGGAGCCGGTTGCGCGAACGCAGCGAGCGCTCCAGCGCCGAGACGCGGCTGGAATGCTCGGAGTCGATCGCAAGCACGAGCCGGTCGAAGAACCGCCGTCGTTCGGAAGCCGCGCCCATGAACAAGCCGTCCATCGCGGGCGTCAGCCACACCATGCGCAGATGGTCGCCAAAAGCCGCAGCCGAGCCTACCGGCTCGCGATCGACGCGGCAGCGCCGGCTGACGCTCTCGCCCCCTTGCGCGGGCGCTTCGATCCCGGTGCCGAGCGTCGAAAGCCCCAGCGCGCCCTCGACCTCGGCGGAGACGGCCCAGGAGCCGTCGCCCTGGTTGTCGGCGACGTCTTCCAGCGTGGCGCGACGCAGGCCGCGCCCCGGCGCTAGAAACGAGATCGCTTCGAGGCAATTGGTCTTGCCGGCGCCGTTCGGCCCGACCAGCACCACCACGTCACCGCGCGTCGAGACGCTCGCCGCCCGATAATTGCGGAAATGCGTCAGCGACAGCCGATGGATGCGCGAAGGGGTCATTCGTTCGTCGTCCTTCCCTCTCACGCAAGGAGAGAGGGTGTAGATTCCATGGGGCGGTGAGCGCGCCCTTTCCGGTAGGTTTGGGTTTCCACACTCGAACCATCGGAGAGTCTGATGCAAGCATCGACCAAGAGCACGCCCACCGCCGGCCATTGTGGCACGATT
>NZ_JBVAPG010000106.1:0-29446 GCF_055413685.1 Bradyrhizobium sp. LeoA1Lang
GCGCCTACCTGAAGCTCCAGGCTGCCACTGAGATGACAGGAGGTCGATTCCACCGAATTAGAAGCTCGGCGGCCACGAAATGCGCCAGTGCGCTCCAAGTTGCACCATTTTCACACGGCCTGGGCCCATAGCGGCCCCCGTTGCTTTCCTGAAAGGAGTGAGGACGACGCCCCTTGAGAGGCGTAAGATCGACGAGATGAGAGACACCTAAATCGGAGGTCGAGATGGACGATCGAACCATATTGGCGGAGCTCCAGCGCCATTGGAATGCTTCAGACGCAAACGATTTCGAGGCCGAGCATGACATCTATCGCGAGGATGCCGTGCTCGACTATCCGCAGTCTGGCGAACGCATCCACGGCCGCAGGAACATTCAAGAGAGCCGATTTGTGCAGCCGAACAAAAAGCGCTTCTCCGTTCGGCGGATAGTTGGCGGCGGCGACCTCTGGGTGAGCGAGTTTGTCCTGACCTATGACGGGGTACCGTCCTACGTCGTGAGCATCATGGAGTTTCGTGAGGGATTGGTGGCTCACGAAACGCAGTATTTCGGCGACCGGTTCGACCCCGCACCCTCGCGTGCGCATCTTGTCGAGCGCCCAGGGTAGAGTGGCCGCGAAGCCCCCCTGAGGGAGTGGATAACTGCCGTCCGCTAATGACAAAGCTGACAATGCGCGGAGACTATCGGGCGCAGATATTGCAAGAAGTCGCAATGTGACTGCCGGCTTGTTGATTACATCCAGGTCGCGGCGTAGTGCTTAAACAGCGCCTTGCAACCGTTACTGTACGGCTCAATCGACTTAGCCGGTCTCTTCTCGCCGAGCATCTTCGCTATGCGCTGTTCTATCATGCTGAGTTCCGGCCCGGAGCGATCAAATGCATTCGCGATGACTGCTGGTCTGATCGATTTTGCATCGTCAGTAACCGTCATCAGGTCCATGTTCTGCTTGTGATAGTGGAAACCCAAAAAGACGATCCTCGCAGCCGTGTTGATGGTTCCTCGTATGTTTTGGAGAATAACCTGGTCTTCAATCTGCTCATTGAACGTCTTGATCTCTTCGGCCAGATCTTCAATGGCCCCGTAGTCTTTCCTGCCGAACGCAACCTTCGTCTTTCCCTTCCGTTCCCAATCTAAGGAGCCAACCTGGCCGTACGGCCGATAAATCTCGAGCGAGGCCATTATCTCCGCGGCCTCTTGTTCGTTCAGCCGGTAGAGCCTCATGATGGTGTAGTATAGGTAATGTTCGAGGCAGCGGTCGTAGTTGAACGTGATGAAGGCCAAGTTCGAGAAAATCTTTCGGATGTCGTCTGCCTTGCCGACCCCGTCCTGCATGACGTAGAAAAGTTCGGGAAACCATGAACTGGCGACTTTGCCGTTATTCCTCCAGTTGCCATTCTCTCGGTACAGGTCGCAGTCCTTTTCCGCTTCTAGAATACTCTGCACTATAGCCAGCTTCCCGGCGACCTTTACAGCCTCATTGTCCTTATGCGTATTGAGGTACGCGTCGATCGACCGCGTTTCAAAAATTCCCTCGCGGATCGTGCAGGCCTCGGCACGCCAAACATTATAATCCAGCCCGCGAGCCATAGTTATTCGCCTCAAAGCGTTAGAGATGGCGTAGTCGCCTGTTCTCAGCTCAGCACTGTAGTCCTTGTGTCGGATGTACGTCTTATCCGCGATGGTGTGGCTGAGCTGGCTTCCGACCGGCATGGCTATTTCGACACCGGCTCCCGCCCCGATTATGAAAACCGTTTTCTTATCGAACATCCGCTATCTCCGGTTTCTGCGATTCGCCTTCCGGTGGAATTGTACAGTAACCTTCGCGCCTCCTCGACTGCGCGTGCAACGTTGCTTGGTCGCGCGGTGGGAAGCGACATGAGCCCGGTGGTGGCACCATACCGCGCGCCCGGCACTGGTCTCAAAAACGGTGGACTACTGCGCGGGCGGCTGTTCTGGCGGGACTGGCGGCAGACCGTTGTACGGGTTGTAAGAACCAACGGGTTCGGGCTGCACGAACACTTGCGCCATATCGTTGCCCGTCCACGTTCCGCCGAGGATCACTGCATCGTCGCTATCCCATGCAAGCCGGCAGGAAGCGTGCTGCGCGAGCGACGTGTTGCTCTCGTCTGTCGCCACGATCATCCAGAAACCGGCCTGACGAACCTGCGAGATGTACGCCTCCCTGTCCGGGAAGACGACACTCAAATCCCAATTCGGGAGTTCGAGACCGCCGCCCGGCATCCAGAACGCACCAACAACCGCATCGGTTTTCGCGGCCTGCTCATCGGCGAAGTTGAAGAGATGAAATTTCATGTCGATACCTATGCTATCATCGCTGCCAAAACAGCATCAGATACGCGGATTGGCCAGACCGTTAGCCTGCGGATTGTTTCGACGCGAACCGCAGAAGCGGCCCCGCCTACATAAACATCTGTAGCGCCAACCCCGAGTTGATTTGTGTCCGTCACGGGAGTCAGACCGCCGCTTGTGAGACTGCGCCCGCTGGGGTTGGTGGCAATTGCCCCTCGGCTGGGCGCGCCGGGCGTGAATGATCCTCGCGACAGCCCGACGTTAGCCGGCGGGGCCGCCTTGAACGAATTCCAACTATTGGAGGTGCCCCCATATATGTACGTGTCATTTGGCGCACCAACTGTGGCCAGCGTCGACCAGCCGCTACCTGTCGGCGTGAACGCGAAATTGACTTCTGTCCTCGCCGTCCACATCCCGCTGCAAAGGATCGCCTTCAACAAGCCGTTCGAGAGATGCTGATCGCCCGCGCGACTAGCACTTGTGAACGCGGTTGAAATGTACGATGTCGGATATGCGCCGACCTCTTGTTGTACGTCGCACAAATAGACACCTGAAGTGCCATCGGCAGCAAAACCTCCGTAGGTGTTTATGTAGATCGCACCCATTCCGGCTGTACTGGCAACATCCGCTGAGGCGGTCGTTGTCATAGTGATATAGGTCCACCCATTCGGCAGTACTCTGGCCGAGACAATCCAACCAGTCGTTCCGCTCCAGGTGTTCGTGGAGGCATTGTAGGTGACAGCCGCGCTGCTGTTCGTAAAAGCCGTGGCATCGGGCCGCTCGATGATAATCGTGCTATAGCCACCGGACTGAAAATAGAATGACCAAGTATAGGTAACGCCAGCCGTATAGCTCACTAGATTGGTGCCTGCGGAGCCTTTCACGTAATGCGCGGTATTCGCAGTAGATGGAATCAAGCGCGGAATAGCTGTGATGCCGTCCGGGCCGGTGATCGAGGGAGTTCCTTGTGTTGTCGCTGCGTACGCCCATCCCTGCGCAGAGTTCAGCGTCGTCGTACCGGTTAGGCGATTGCTGCGAGCCTCTTCGACTAAGAACCCAAGATCGGTGATACGTGGAACGTTATTGGCAAACTGTATCAAAGTTCCGGTGCTATCGGGCGCATACCCCGTCGATGATCGTGAAGACGAAAGCAGATCAAACAGAGTGCCGCCGTAATATCGACGGTTGACGAAATCCATATCAACGGCCGCCGCGACCCCGCCAGCGCGCAGCACCCACGGCGGCGCGTCCACTCTCCCAAGGTTGGCGGGCTTTGCGAGCACATCCGCCAACGGCTCCATCAGCGGCCGGGTCAGTAGTTGAGCGCCATTAGCCACTGAAGACACCGCAAGAGACGCCGGCGCGCCGACTGAAGCGATACGTGCCAGGCGCCACGATCATGAGCGCGGGACTGAGCGCAGTGAGGACGGCGACCTGGAAATACTGACCGGCATCATCCTTCAGCAGGATGTCCACGCACGCCAGCTCGCCAATCGAAGGACCGGAAGCGTCTTTGAGGCAGACGGTGAGAGGTGTGCCGGCGGCCACGACCTGGTCGGAAGAACTTGCAGCGGTCATTCCAACCGCTAAGATTTCACTCGGCATATCGGATCCCCGTCGAGACAACGCATCGGCCACGCGTGAGGCGGGCGGCTGCATCATCAGTAAAGCGGCGGGGTCTAGTTAGTCACCCTGACAGGTGTCAGGGTTATGAATCGCCATCGACGAGGCCAGTGTGGCCTCATGTCGGGGAAAAAAGCAAATCAATCGATCACGGTGGTTCGCGGTGTCGGCGCCGAGATCGCGCTCAATGCGAGCGGCGGCGTCGCCGAATGGATTATGCTGGTGCCGATCGCGAGCGGCCTAGTCGCCACGGTCGATGGCCGTGGGCCGTACCGCATCGCTGATGCGGCGAAACTCGCGCAGGCGAGCCTCAACGCCCATGGCGGGCGCATCCCGATCGACGAAAATCACGCAACTGATCTCGCTGCGCCTAATGGTGGCCCGTCCCCAGCGCGCGGCTGGATCGTCGAGATGCAGGCGCGGCCCGATGGCATTCATGGCCGCGTGGAATGGAGCTCCGCAGGATCGGCGCTGATGAGCGAAAAGGCTTATCGCTTCATCTCGCCAGTGCTGATCCACGACAAGGCCGGCAACGTGCTCGACGTGCCGCGCGTCTCTCTCACCAACACGCCGAACCTGCGCGATATGACCGCGCTCAACTCCACGGAGACTTCTATGGATCTGCTTGCCCAGCTGCGCAAACTCCTCGGCCTTGCCGACGATGCCGACGAAGCCACCGCGATCGACAAGATCAAGAGCCTGAATTCGTCGACCTCGCTGCAGTCGATCGCGAAGGCGGCCGGCCTGAAGGATGATGCGGATGCTGCGACGATTGCGGCAACGGTGACCACGCTCGCGACCGGCGCAAAGGGTAACGGGGCCGAGACCATCGCTGCGCTGCAGAGCGAGGTGAAGGATCTCGGCGAGAAGCTGACCGCCGCGCTGAACACGAGCGCGAGTGACAAGGCGACTGCTTTTGTCGACGGCGCCATCCGCGACGGCCGCGTTGGCGTGAAGCCGCTGCGAGACCACTACATCTCCATGCACATGGCCGATCCTGCTCGCGTCGAGAAGGAGATCAATGCGATGCCAAAGATTGGCAACAGCGCCATCCTGCCATCGACGCCGCCGGAGGTGAAAGACGGCAAGGTCTCGCTCAATGCCGAGCAGCTTGCCACTGCGAAGTTGCTTGGCATCAAGCCCGACGACTACGCCAAGACGCTGGCATCCGAGATCTCGGCTGATTGATCGCCCACACAGGATCTGAGCGGCCTGGCGCCGCCTACCAACGGAGACGCACATGACTGCACTTGCTGCCGATCGCACGACGCCGAGGCGCGCGGCGACCGACGTCTACCACTACGATGTCAAGGGAGCTGCGAAGATCTATGCCGGCGCGCTCACCGTCCTGAATGCCGGCTACGCGGCGCCCGGCAGCGTTGCAACGGGTCTGGTCGCAGTCGGGCGCGCCGAGCACTACGCCGACAATTCAGGCGGCGCCAACGGCGACATCAAGATCAAGGTCCGGGCCGGCGTCTTCCGCTTCGCCAATTCGGCGGCGGCCGATCAGATCACGCGGACTGAAATCGGCGCCAATTGCTACGTGGTCGACGATCAGACGGTCGCGAAGACGGATGGCAGTGCCGCTCGTTCGGTGGCCGGCAAGGTGGTCGACGTCGACGCCCAGGGCGTCTGGGTCGCGATCGGTCCTGGCGGCGTGATCTGAACGCCGCTTCAATTCCCCTTCAACCAGCGCAGGCTCCACTCCCATGATCGTCAATCGCCAAAACCTCGACAACCTCCGCGTCGGCTTCAAGACGACGTTCCAGAACCAGCTCCAGCAGACCACGACCATGTACCAGCGCATCGCCACGGTCGTGCCGTCAACGAGCAAGTCCGAAACCTACGGCTGGCTCGGTAAGATCCCCAACGTGCGCGAATGGCTTGGCTCGCGCGTCGTGCAGAACCTCTCCGAGTCCAGCTACACGCTGAAGAACCGGCCGTTCGAGTTGACCATCGGCGTCGACCGCGACGATATCGAGGATGACAATCTCGGCATCTATACTCCGATCTTCGCATCGTTCGGCGAGTCTGTCGCGGCGTGGCCGGATCAGCTTTGCTGGCCTTTGCTCGTCGCCGGCTTCAGCACCAATTGCTACGACGGCCAGTTCTTCTTCGACACCGACCACCCGGTGCTCGATGCCAATGGTGTGCCGCAGTCGGTCGCCAATACCGATGGCGGGAACGGAACGCCCTGGTTCCTGCTCGACACTTCGAAGGTGCTGAAGCCCATCATCTGGCAGCTCCGCAAATCCGGCGAGTTCGTCGCGCTCGATCGTCCCACCGACGAGAACGTCTTCAACAAGAAGGAATTCCAGTACGGTTGGGACGGCCGCGGCAACGCCGGCTATGGCCTCTGGCAGTTCGCATGGGGCTCCAAGCAGACGCTGGACGAGACCCATTACGCCGCCGCACGCGCCGCGCTGATGGGCATGAAGGGTGACTATGGCCGTCCGCTCAACGTGCTGCAGGGTTCGGTGAAGCCGTTGCTCGTGGTGCCGCCGTCGCTCGAGGCGAACGCCCTCAAGCTGATCAATGCGGAGAACAACGCCTCCGGCGCCACCAACATCTATCGCGGCACGGCCGAAGTCGCCGTCGTGCCGTGGATCGCCTGATCGGGTGAGCCATGGGAAAGAAGCCAAGCAAGGATCAGGGCGGCGCAGCGGCCGCCGGTAGTCAGCCCACGTCCCAGATTGCGATCGCTGCCGATATCAAGGTCGATGGAGCGGTCGCTGCATCTGCAGGCAAGTCCGGGACGGAAGATCCCGACGCCGACGATGCGGCTCCGTCGATCACGGTGAAGTCGAAGGCCGCGACCGGCCGCCGGCGCGCCGGCATCGCGTTCCCGCAGGCCGGCATCACCATTCCGCTCGCGGAGCTGACAGACGATCAGCTGCTGGCGATCGAGTCCGACAGCGACCTGATTATCGTTCGCCGAACCTGACCACCGAATTCGCGCACCGATCCCGCAATCATGCGCAACTGGTTCGGGTCCTGACAACGGTGCGCGATAGACGCCGCGGCGGCTTCCGGACGAGCCGCCGCGGCGTCAACCAAGTGAAACGACCAACCGGAGGGTCGCATGACCATCATGATTGTTCGCGGCGAGATCGCACGGCGGGCGCGGGTTGACCTGCAGACGCCGGCCGAGGTCGCGATCGCGGAAGCCATCGCAGCGGTCGAGAATCTCGGCGCCGATCCTTCGCTGACCAACGCGGTCGTGTCGCTGATGCGAGCGCGCGGCGATGTCGCCGACTATGTCGATCGCCAGCTCACCGAACGATAGGCCCGCGATGCATCTCGCTCCGCATCAGCGCTGGCCGAGGGAAGTCGTCGTCGACCACGGCGATGGCACGGTATCGCTGCTCCAGGACATCGCCCTGGTTGACGGCAAGAAGATCCGCGGTCGCCGGGCCGGCGATGTGTTCCGCACAATCGATCAGGAGCGCGCATCGTGAGCTACGCTTCACAGGCCGACTTGGTCGAACGCTTCGGCACCGATCTCCTGGTCGATCTCACCGACCGCGCATCGCCGCCTACCGGCGAGATTGATGCCGACGTAGTGACGCGCGCGCTCGAAGACACCGACGCGATGATCGACGGCTATTTAAAGGGCCGTTACGAGCTGCCGCTGTCGTCGACGCCGCCCTTGCTGCGCGACCTCGCGCAGGCGATCGCCGTCTACAAGCTCCATCGCGACACCGTCGCCGACAAGATCCGGACCGACTACACCGATGCGCTGAAGATGCTGGCGTTGATTTCGGCCGGCAGCGTGCGGCTCGACGTCGAGGGCGTGGAGCCGGAATCATCCGGTGCGACCGGTGTGCGCACCACCGACCGCGAACGGCCGCTGACGCCCGAGAACATGAAGGGCTTCATCTGATGACCGGCGTGATGCTGAGGCTCACCGAACAGGAAGCCGCGCTCGTCCAGCTCGGCGGCTATATCGCGCGTGCCGAAAATCCCCGTGGCATGTTCGAGAACATCGGCGAGATGCTGATCACCTCGACGCATCACCGCTGGGATCGCGGCGTCTCGCCATCGGGTACGCCGTGGCCGCCTTCGCTGCGCGTGATCAAGCATGGCGGCAAGACTCTGATCGGCAGGCAAGCGCGGCTCTACCGTTCAATGATCTATCAGGCGAGCGCTACGCGACTCGAATTCGGCACCAACGTCATCTATGGCGCGATCCATCAATTCGGCGGGGTGATCCGCCAGGCCGCACGCGAAGCCGTGCTGCATTTCAAGACCAACAAGAAGACGGGCGTCAGCCGCTTCGCGAAGCCGCGCAAAGCCGATCGCGCGAGGAAGGCGCAGATCGGCGAGCGCACCATCCATATGCCGGCGCGGCCGTTCATCGGCCTCGACGATGCTGATGAGCGCGCGATCATCAAAATCGGCGAAGACTGGATCGCGGGCGAAGGAGCCGGCCGATGACACTTGTGGATTCGGTCGCGCAGCGCATCGACAGCGAGGTGCCGGAACTCAACGGCTTGATCGAGGGCATTGCCGAGCTCGCCGCCCTGGTGGAGCAAGAGGCGCTGCCGCAGCGCGACGTCGCGGCCTTCGTCGTGCCGCTCGGTTTTGACAGCCGCGGCGGCGATCAGTCTTCCGTCAACGTGCACATCCAGATGCTCGCCGAAGCGGTCGGCGTGGTCATCTGCATCAAGGCGCGCGGCGACGTGAAGGCGCGCGGCGCGCTGCCCAGGATCGATGCGCTCGTGCAGAAAGTGATCACCACGATCGCCGGCTGGGCGCCGGATGATGCGGTCGGCGTGTTCTTCGCGACGCGTGGCCGCCTGATCCCCGGTGGCAAGGGCATCATCCTCTATCAGATCGACTTCGAGCTGATGGACCAACTCAGGATCGTTTCATGAGCGAGCAACCGGAATTGCCGCGCGAGGGCAGCAGCTACATCCGCCAGAAGGACGGCACGCTGACGCGCGCCGGAGAGATTGCGCAGCCCGCGTCGGCAGACACCGCGCCGGCCGAGAAACCGGCCGCTCGATCGACGGCGAAGAAGGCGAAGGAGTAAGGCGATGGCGACCCCGATCAAATTCCGGAAGATGGTCATGCTGGCGAAGCTCGAAACGGCCTACGGGACCGATCCGACCTTGACCGGTGCCACCAACGCCATTCTCGCCAAGAACATCACGATCAGCCCGATGGAGGGACAGGATCTCGGCCGCGATCTGATCATCCCTTATCTGGGCAACCAGGGCACGATTCCCGCCGGGCTCTATGCGACCATGCAGTTCGATACCGAGCTGGCGGGATCCGGCACCGCCGGCGTCGCGCCGGCCTGGGGACCGCTGATCCGCGCCGCCGGCTTTGCCGAGGTGCTCACGCCGACCACGTCGGTCGCCTACAATCCGATCTCCGACTCGATCGAGAGCGCCTACATGAAGTTCTGGATGGGGTCGACGCTGCATGCGCTGCGGGGTGCGCGCGGCACCGGCACCGTCACCCAGGACGCCCAGGGCATCCCGATCATCCGCTGGCAGTTCTGGGGCCTCTACGTCGATCCGACCGAAGCGACGCCCGCGGTGCCGACGCTCACCGCGTTCAAGAAGCCGCTCGTGGTGTCGAAGGCGAACACGCCAACCTTCACCGTCAACGCCGTGCCGCTGGTGATGCGCAACTTCAGCCTCGACTTCGCCTGCCAGGTCGAGCCGCGGCTGTTGGTCAACAGCGAGAGCATCGAGCTGGTCGATCGCGCCGAGCGCATCAACATGACCGTCGAGGCCGTGCCGGTCACCACGCTCGATGTCTACGGCCTGGCCAAGGCGCAAACGACCGTTGCGTCCAGCATCGTGCACGGCACGGCTGGCGGCAACATCTGCACCATCGCCGCGCCGGCCTGCCAGATACTGCGGCCGACCGGCTACCAGAACAATCAGGGGGTCGCCGAATGGCCGCTGGTGCTCGCACCGCAACCAGTCGCCGGCAACGACCAATTCACGCTCACGCTCACGTAAACCGCCTTTCAAACCGCCTTTCACAAGTCAGGACGTGAAACCATGAAGATCTCGAAGAAGCGCACCTTCACCCACGACGTGACCATTCTCGTGCCGGCCGATGACGGGCACATCGAAGATACGCTCCGCACCACATTTAACTACGTCGACACTGAGCAGGCGCGCATCTTCGATCTCACGACACAGGCGGGGATCGACGACTTCCTGGAAGCGATCGTCGACAGCTTCCATGATCTGACCGACGACGACGGCCGGGCCATTCCCTATACCGCGGAGCTGCGGGCCGACATCCTGAACGCGCAGTATGTCCGTCAGGCGCTGCTGGCGCACTACGGTCTCGCCGTCACCAAGGTCAAGCTGGGAAACTGAGATGGGCCGCGCGGCAATGGGCGCGCGGCACCCTGTCGGCGGCCCCATCGGAAACGGACGACGACGCCAAGGCGATCGAGGACGCGCGCCGCTTCAACTTCGATCCGGAGTCGATGGCGGAACTGATCGAGGCGCTGCGCGATCCCGCGGACGCGGAGGACGGCAGCGACGGCGTCTGGCCGGAGCATGTCGAGATCGTGCAGGCCTTCCTCGCTGTTTGCACGCAATGGCGCACCACGCCGGCGGGCGGCGGTTTTGCGCCGATGATGCCGATCTGGATCGGCCTCGACTATTCCGCGGTGCGCGTCGGCCTGGAAGCCGAAGGCATCGCCATCACACCGGAGCTGTGGCGCGGCCTCCGCGTCATGGAGGACGAAGCTTCCACGGCACTGAACAAGGCTGACTAACGACGATGCGCGTCTCGCTCGTGATCGATGGTGATGCTTCCGGCGCCCGCAAGGCGGCGCAGGATGCGACCGCTGCCGTCAAGGACGTCAGCGATCAGAGCAAGACTGCGACGAAGGCGACGCAAGAAGATCTCAAGCGCGCCGCAGGAAACTCCAGCGACGCCGCGGCTGCCGCCGCCAGGGCCGCCGGCGCCGCCAACGACAATGTCGCCAAGTCGGCCGGCCTTGCCCGGCACGAGCTGGTCAACCTATCTCGCCAGGTGCAGGACATCGGCGTATCGCTCGCGTCGGGCCAGTCGTTCTTCACGGTGCTGATCCAGCAAGGCACCCAGGTCGGCGATATCTTCGCCAATTCGCAAGGCAGCGTCGGCGGCTTCGCCAGACAGGTGATGGGCGTCTTGACGCCGACGCGGTTGCTCGCCGGCGGCGTCGTCGGACTCGCGGCGGGCTTTGTGGCCGCGACCAGCAGCGTTGTGAAAAGCTCGCTCGCCCTCGACGATCTCTCGCGGTCGACCGATCTTTCCGTCGGCAAGCTGCATCAGCTTCAGCAGGCGACCTCGTTCAAGGGCATCAGCGAGGACGATTTCGCGAAGGGCATCACCGGTTTCGCCGATAGCGTCTACCAGGCGCAACGCAATGCCGGTTCGCTCAACGGCCTGATGATCGCCAACGGCAAGAGCGCCAAGGATCTCGAGGGCTATCTTTCCAGCGTTGCCGACCTCGTCGCCCGGTCCAGCAGCGACGTGCAGAAGATGAAGATCCTGCGCGAGGCCGGACTGCCGAGCGATGCCGCCTGGGTCCGCTTCATGGAGCAAGGCGGCACGGGAATAAAATCGGCGTTAAACGGGGCAGTCGAGTTCAACCAGTCGGCCGAGCTCAACCTGATCCGGAAGGCACGCGAGTTCGACGACGCCTGGAATACCGCGACCACGAAGATGGTCAACTATTTCAAATCGTCGGTGGTCTCGATCGCATCGGCGCTCACCGGAATCCAGGTTCCGGATTGGCTGAAGAAAGTGCTCACTACCGGCGCTTCCGGGCTGCCCTTCGTCGGTCCGGTTGTCGGGGTCGTCGCCGGCGCGGCCAACGCCATAACAAATAGGGCTTCCGATCAAGGGCAAGCGCTCATTCCCGGTTCGCAGGGCTTGAAGCGTAGTGACTATGATTGGGGCGGCGCTGCGCAGCCGAAGACACAACAGGAATTGCAGCTCGCCAACCAGCAAGCGCAGCAGCGCCTCTCGCTCCTGGGACCGCTCGGCCAAACTGAGGATCTGGTTCGCCAGAAGCAGCTCGAAATCAATGCTGCGGCGCTCAACGGCGTCTCGATCACGAAGTCGCAGACGGAAGCGATCCTCGCCGTCACGCGCGCCCAGGCTGAGATGACGCGCGTCGGGCAACAGGCGTCGATCGGCATCTACGACCAGGCCAAGGCACAGCAGGCCGCGAACGATCAGTTGCGCGCATTGGTGGCTCAGGGCTTGCTTGATCCGAGCAATACCGAGCAAATGACCGCTGCGCAGGTCGCGCTCGGCAAGGCGCTGCGCGATACATCGGATGCGGCCAAGGTCGCCGGGTCGAATCTGCCTGGACTGCAGCAAGCCATCAACGACGCCTCCAATGCGAACAAGCAGCTCGACCAGTTCGCGACATCGCAGTTTTCTTCGGTCACGACCGGGCTCGCGGACATCGTCGACCGGTCCAAGGAGGCCGGTCAAGGCGTGCTGGATCTTGCAAAGAGCTTCTCGCGCGGCCTGACCGAAATGGCAATCAAGACGCAGATCACTATGCCGATCTTCCAGTCGCTGATGGGCGTACTCGGTGGCGGCAGTGGCGGCATCCTCAGTATCCTCGGCCTCGGTGTGCCGAGCCTCACCGCGAGTGGTGCGATCGCAGGCGCGGTCGGCCCGACTTCGGTTGGTGGCGCGCCGTTGGTGTTTGATCGCGGTGGCTACACCGGCGCCGGCGGGAAGTACCAGCCGGCCGGCGTCGTCCATCGTGATGAATACGTCTTTGACCAGGATGCCACGCGCGGCCTCGGCGTCGCCTTCCTGGACCGGCTGCGCCGAACCGCGAAAGGCTATGCCGGCGGCGGCCGTGTTGGCGGCTCATCCGCATCGTCGGATCTGCCGATGTGGGCGCCCGGTGATGTGACGGTGAATGTCAACAATGTCCCCGCCGGCACGTCGGTCAACGCGCAGCAGGCCAGCGATGGCCGTGGCAACCGCCGCATCGAACTGACGCTGGATGATCAGAATGCCGCTGCGATGTCGCGCCCCGGCTCGGCGACACAACGTGCATTCCGCAATGTTTACGGCGCCAAGCCGGCCGGGGTGCGGCGATGATCGCGGTGTGGCCGAGCGAGCTTACCCAGGGCACTTTCGTCGATGGCTTCAGCTCCGGGCCGCGCGGGACGCGGCTGGCGACGCCACCGGACGTAGGGCCGCCCAAGATGCGGCCTCGCGGAAACATGCTGCGCCCGATCGCCTTCAGCGATCTCTTCGACGCCAACCAGCGCGCACGGTTCGACCGTTTCTGGGAAGAGGATCTGCGCAAGGGCGTCGATCCGTTTCTCTATCCGGACCCGCACGCCAACGGCTTTCCGCTCTGCGCTGACAGCGGCGCAGTGCTGCTGGACGAGGCCGGCAGACCGATCGTCATCGAATCCTGGATCCTCTGCACGTTCTCGACCGACCAACCGAGCTGGGCGGCGCGACCGGGCGGACGGTGGGCACCGCAATTTTCGATCGTGGAGTTGCCCTGATGCCGAGCTTTTCACTGTCAGTTCGCGAGGCCTTCAACGCGGAAGTCACCGATGAAGAGCCGATCGTGCTCGTGGCGCTCACGCCGTATGGCGGCGAGACCGAGTACCTGTCCAGCCATCCGACCCAGCGCCTGTCGATCGAGCCGCTGCGCTACGGCACCATCAGCGACGGACAGGAATACAAGTTCGTGCTGATGTCGGTCGCATGGCCCGATGACCAGGACGGTGCACCGCCGACGACGTCGCTGGTGTTTGCCAACGTGGTCGAGAACATGGCGGCGGTCGCGCGCAGCGTCACGCCCGGCACACAGGCCGATGTCGTCATGAGCCTGGTTCTGACGTCGGATCCTGACGCGGTCGAAGAGTCCTACGTGATGAAGGCAACCGGCTCGACCTACAGCGCGCTGCAGGTGTCGCTTGCGATCTCGCGAGAGCCGCTGGAAACCGAGCCATATCCGGCGCAGCGCATGACCAAACAGCGCTATCCGGGGCAATTCCGATGAAGCACTGGCTGCGCGATCATGTCGGGCTGTCTCATTTGCGCGCCGGCCGTAGCCGCGATGGCGTCGACTGCTACGGGTTGCTGTGGCTCGTCTTCCGCGACGTGGTCCGCATCGAACTCGCCAGCTATGCCGGTGAGACACTGGATGCGCCGGAGCGCGCCGAGATCGCCAAGCTGATCGCGGGCGGGCGTTGGATCTCGCCATGGGTCGCGCTCGATCCGCTCGATGGCGAGCGCGAGTTCGACATGGCCGTGTTCCGCCGTGGCGGCATCGAAAGTCATATCGGCATCGTCGTCGCGCCGGGCCGCATGCTGCACATCCTTGCCGGCGGCGAGTCTCACGTCGACAGGTTCGATGTCGGCCGCTGGAAGGCGAAGCTGATCGGCATCCATCGTCACGAGGCGCTGCTATGAGCCGGATGCTGATCCTGCCGCATCTCGATCCGGGCAAGGAGCGCCAGACTGTGACGGTCGATCCCGGCATGACGATCGCCGAGATGGTCTCACTGGCGTTTCCCGGCCTCACTGAGCGGCGCCATGTTCGCGTGGTTATCGGCGACGACGTCGTCCCGCAAGCCTACTGGCCGCGCGTGCGACCGCGCGAGGGAACCACTGTCATCATCCGCCTAATCCCCGGGAACGATACGCTACGCAGCGTTCTTTCGGTAGCCGTCGTGGTCGCGGCCGTTGCCCTCGGCCAGTTCTATGCGCCGACCCTTGCAGGGTTCATCTTTCCGTCGGGCATCACGGGGCTGGCAGGCGCCGGCGCGACGCTCGCGCCCGGAGGTGTCATTACAGCGTTGTCGACGCTCGGCTTCACGCTTGCCGGCACGGCGCTGCTCAATGCACTGGTGCCGCTGCCTGGGCTGGGAAGTCAACAATCCGGCACATCGCTCGCTGCGATCACAGGGCTGCAGAACCAGGCCAATCCTGGGGGCGTCATTCCCTCGATTCTCGGACGACATCGTTATGCGGCGCCTTATGCGGCGCCACCTTACACCGAGATCATCGGCGATGATCAGTTCGTGATTGCAGCGTTCGAGTTCGGACACGGGCCTCTGAACTTCTACAACCACCAGCTTGGCGATACGCCGATCAGCAGCTTCAACGACGTCTGGATGGAGGTGCGGCAGGGGTTGCCAGGCGATCCGCCGCTCTCGCTTTATCCGCAACAAGTGCTGGAAGAGCAGATCAACGCCTTGCTCGAGTTCGGCGACGGCGGCAACATTCGCACCACGGCCCGGGATGTCACCGAAAGCTCGCTCGACTTCACCTTCTCGCAAGGGCTGGTGCAGTTCGACGATAAGGGCAATCAGCAGACGACATACGTCCAGGTCAGGATTTCGCAGCGGCCGGTCGGCACGACAGCGTGGTCCATCGTCACGGACTTCGCGATGTTCGGCGCCTCGCAGGACCTGGTTCGCCGCACCTTTCGATGGACCCATCCGGCGCGGGGTCAATACGACATCCTGTGCGAGCGCCTGACCGCGTTCGGCGATACCGTCCGACGTATCGACAAATGCACTTGGTCGGCGATCCGTTCATTCCGGCCTGAAAGCCCGTTCAACTATGACAAGCCGACAGCGAAGGTCGCGCTGCGCATTCGCGCCAGCAATCAGCTCAACGGCATCGTCAACAATTACAACGCCGTCCCCGCGCTTGTTTGCAAGGACTGGGACGCGGCGTCGCAAACATGGATCGTGCGCGAGACCAGCAATCCGGCCTCAAAGGCCCGCTACGTCCTGCAGGGTCCGGGCAACGTGCGGCCGAAAGCAGATAGCGAAATCGACCTTCCGGCGCTACAGGACTGGCACGCGTTCTGCGTCGCGAAAGGCCTGACCTACAATCGCGTGCAGGACTATGACGCGACGCGACGCGACGTGCTGGAGGATATCTGTCGGGCCGGCCGCGCGGTGCCTTATGACGACGGCGTCAAATGGAGCGTGCGGATCGACCGGCCTCAATCGACCTACGCCGCCGCGATCACGCCGCGCAACTCCTGGGACTTTCAGGGGTCGACGCCTTACGTGCTGTTCCCTGATGGACACCGCGTCAAGTTCATCGACGCGACCAACGGCTGGAACCAGGCCGAGCGGATCGTGCCGTTCCCGGGCAAGAGTTCCGCGGAGGTCGAGGTCACCGAAGATATGGAGCATCCCGGCGTCACCGATCCGGCTCAGATCTGGCGAGCTACGCGCCGAAGGCAATACGAACTGATCCATCGGCCGCACTCCTACAGCGCCAACCAGGACTGGGAATCGATGGTGCTGGAGCGCATGGCTCTCGCCGCGCTCAACCATGACATTCTCGATCGAGATCACGTCTCTGCGCGCGTGAAGGATATCATTGACCGAACGATCGTGATCGACACCCCGGTCACGATGGAGGCAGGCCGTTCCTACGCAGTCACCGTCCGACTCGCAAATGGCAGCTTCGTTCGACGCACCGTCACCACGATCGAGGGCGAGACGCAGACACTGCGCCTGGTCGGTGATCTCACCGGCATCAAGCGCGGCAACCTCGCGCTGTTCGGCACGACGATCAAGGGCGAGACGATCGACGTCATTATCAAGAACATTGAGCGTGGCGATAATCTCACAGCAAAGCTGACGGCAGTCGACGCGGCGCCGATCATCGACCAACTCACCGACGCCGAAGTGCCACCGGCCTGGGACGGACGCGTCGGCGGCGAGGTCGACGTGTCCAATCTCGTGCCCGCGGTGCCGAGCATCACGGTGGTCGATGTGTTTCCGAATTTCGTCGTTACGGTCACGCCCGGCACCGGCTCGATCGCAGTGCCCGCGAGCTACGTGATTTCATGGCGCCTCCATGGCGGCGGTGCCTTCACCACCATCCCGATCGCCGCCGGCACCGGCGTCGCGATCATCGCAGGCTTCATCGACGGCGACGAGATCGACGTGAAGGTCCATGCCGTCTCGGCCTACGGTGTCCCTTCGGCGGACACCAACATCGTGCAGGCCTCGATGCACAAACCCGCACCCTGACAAGGAAATTGCAATGGGAATCAACACTCCGAACATCCCCGCCGGCGCCGCATTCTTTGAGCTGCTCGGCCATGAGCAGACCGGCAATGTGCGATCGACGCGACGGTTTTCTCGCGCGGCGGTGTTGGCGAGCCTCATGGAGCTGCAGGCCGGCGGCGGATTGGTGTTTACGAGTAAGGCCCAGGCAGACGCTCATCTCGCTTTCAATGCGTTTGTTTCTGCACAGGTGATTGGAGATGCGACACCCGAAAACAACGGCGTCTATCAAAAGATCGGCGCATCCGGCGTCGGATCATGGACACGCATTGGCGATCTGCCCTACGAACTCGTCCGCGTGACCGTGACCGGCGGCACGGCGGATGCGATCGTCGCGACCATGTCGCCGCAAGTACCGAGCGACCCCAATAGCAAAGTCTTCCTGTTGGTGCCGATCGCGACGAATACGGGTGCGGTAACCATCAATGGCATATCGGTCAAGAATGCGCTCGGCTCCACGCTGGTCGCGAATACGCTGATCGCGGGTTCGCCCGTGATGATGATGCGGTCAGGCGATGACTATGAGCTATTGGTATCGTTGCCCGCCGACACCGCAGGCGTCGTTGCCGACGCTGTAGCTGCGCGGGACGCTGCGGAGGGGTATGCCACCAGCGCGGCTGCTGATGCTTCCGCCCTCGGCAACCAGGTACATCAGTATGACACTCGTGCGCTGGCCGAAGCTGCAACGATCCCTTCTGGCGTAAAGCTACTGCGCACATTTGGCTACTTCACCGCGGGAGATCACGGCGGCGGACTATATGTGAAGCTCGGCGCAGCGCCGGCGCCGATTGAAGCGTGGCATTTCCAATCTGCCGATGGTGCGTGGTGGCAACTGACTGAGTTCCAAGCGCTACGTCAGATGTTCGGAGCGCTCTGTAATCAGACGACGAACGATACTGCGGCGGTTGCTAACTGGTTCGAGTACATCAAAACGTTCAAGGCCGAAGGAATTGTTTTCGGGTTCTCCCTGATCAACGGTGGCATCTGGGATTTTTCGGAAGTCGCTACTTCAGGCATCACGATACGTGGACTGAACGCCAATCGAGACGGCTTTTGTCTGGTCGATGGGGCAGAACTTAATTGGTACTGCAATAGCGGAGCGCTGTTCTATAGTCGCTTCTCCTGCTTCCGTGTCCTTGGAAACGTCAACGGCGTAGCCTTCCGGATCGGTAAAGACGACTTCTCGGATGCATGGAACTCGTGTGAGTGGCGTCAGATCATCGTCAACAACGCATATACCGACGGAGCCGTTCACGGCGCGACGTACGAGACTCTGCGCCTCAATGGCATCTATCAGAGCCATCTTGGATTCGTGGCTAACGGCGGAGGATCAGGAAACCCTCTATATCCCTCAACCACCCCTGGCTATGGCTGTGCCATCACTTTGCGTCAGGTCCAATTCTGCAATGGATCGCTGGCAGCGGGTAACGCGCGCGAAGGCATCCGCCTGAAAGATGGATACAACTTCGGAAACGTTTTCACTGCCGTTGATATCGAAGAGGTGGAGAAGGGACTGCTCATTGCGAACGCACAGTCCACAGAAAACTCGTTCTCCGGAACGAACGTCGCGAAGTATCCGTTCGTTACGCAAGGTGCTGGCCGGGGCAACTGTTGGGAGGGCGGCCCGCTGGGTGTGTATTCCGGGGGCACTGAATTTCTCAACAATGCCGCTGGCGGTTTCCTGCTACGCAAACTCGGCTATGGCGGGATTAGCACGCCAGCATTGGGGGCGTCCGGTGTTGACGTCGTCAATAACTTTGGCCGCCGTTTCGTAGTGTACATCGGCGGCGGCACCGTATCAGCTATCGTTGTCACGAAGGCTTCTACTGAGGCATACGGCATGCCTGGAGTAGCTGGCATAAGCCAAGGTCTGATGTCTATCCGTCTCGATCCCGGCGACAAGGTACGGATAACCTATTCGGTCGCGCCGTCGTGGGCTTGGATCGTCGACGAATAGCAGGCCGGGCTAGCGCTTTCTGAACACCATGAATGCAGTACCCGCGACTTCATCTCTAACGTCGTGAAGCACGTCGCAGGCACTCTTAAGGATCGCCTGCGCTGGCAGAGTGGTTTCCCAATTCGTGTCATCCAGAACGATGACACCGTTTTGTGAAACGCGCTTCGTATAGAGAATGACATCTTCGGCAGCATTGTATATCGAATGACCGCCGTCGATGTGCAGGAAGTCAATCGACGAAAACAGAGGCGCAACGGCGTCCGATGCCATCTCAACAATCTTGACCTGAGAGGTCAGATCATGTTCCGCAACGAAGCGGAAGAAAGAGCGCTTGATAGCGTCGAAATTAACCGATCTCCACCACTGATCATTCTCCGCACTCGTGGCGTGTTGAGTGGCGACTGCTTCGCTCCATGACTCGATCCCGTAAATCACGCCGGCCTGATTATGCTGGAGCGCGGCCGCGACTGGAACGAGGGACCTTCCTCCGTATACTCCGATCTCCACACAGGTGTGGGGGCGGTACTGAATCGTGAGGTTTGCAAGTAGCGTTGCTTTCTCCCTGGAGCACCAGCCCTCCAACGTTTGCTCGGCGCGCTGGATGAGCGAAGAGACCATCGGAGGAAGACCCGGAATATCCTCGGGGTCCTTGCCTGCGGAGAAGCGATTGTTGACGAAATCAAGAGCGGTTTTAAGCATTGCGTGATGCCCCTTTGATCCCTGCTGGGAAGGTCACTAGCCTGCAACCATCCGGAGAATCAACCCCGCCTGGCATCCGCGGCGTTTTGCCCGTTCAAACCGGAAGCTCCGCACGCTCGGCGGTATTGGCGTCCGGTGTGGCCGGGCGAGCAGTCCGGCCGACCGGCGCCATTTTCGGTCCGCGGAGGGGGTGACATTTGATCTTGCGCGCGGGTGACATTTGAAATTGCGCGCTACAGATGAGGGGCGGCTCGCGATCGTCACGAACGTTGCGGTGAGATGCGGTGGACGCGATGCGTATGACTGACGAGCGCGCGTATCGCGGACGGCGAAGTCGTGTGGTCCTGGCGCCCCGACGCTGGCGCTAAGTTTTTCGCGCGAACAAGTTCGCGCGGGAAGTGACGGTGGCAAGAAAGCCCGGTCACCGGGGAGAGCGCGAAATAAGCCGTAACACCATCGCGCAGGGAAAGCCGGAATGCTTCGGTTGAACCTGTGGTCCTACCCCCGTGCTTTTTGTTGCACGGGACCCATGGGTGCAACCAGCACCCGGCTTTCCCTGCGCCCTCTGTTCGATGAGAGGGTGAAACGAGACGCAAAGCTCGGGCGCAACGCGCTGCGAGAACGCGGACTCGCATCCCGTCCGTTGCTTGACAGATAAATCAGGACTTATCCCGTCATTGCGAGCGGAGCGAAGCAATCCATGCCTCCGCGTGCGGCGCGATGGATTGCTTCGCTCCGCTCGCAATGACGCACCAGGAGAGAGCAGCGCACTCAACCCTTTCCCCTCAGCCTGAGGAGGCCGCGCCGCGGCCGTCTCGAAGGCCGAGGCCACCCGGCGGGGCCTCATCCTTCGAGACGCCTGCTGCGCAGGCTCCTCAGGATGAGGGGCAAGCAGCGTGCACCTTGGACAGATCGTCGCACTTTTGCGGCGCAACATGCGCGGTGATGTCGGACCCTGCTAACGGGCAATGGCAATTTGGTCGGCTTCTCTGTATTGGTGCGGCTGGCATACAAAAACCTGGGGCGGGTGATTGGCGCGCCCCGCAATGAAGCGGGAGGAAACATGCGTAAGTTGGTGTTGGCTGCGGCATCGGTCGTGGCAATTGCGTTTGCCGGGCCGGCGGCGGCGGACGATCCGATCGTCATCAAGTTCAGTCACGTCGTCGCCACCAACACGCCGAAAGGGCAGGCGGCCGAGAAGTTCAAGGAACTCGCCGAGAAATACACGGGCGGCAAGGTGAAGGTCGAGGTCTACCCGAACTCGCAGCTCTACAAGGACAAGGAAGAACTCGAGGCGCTGCAGCTCGGCGCCGTGCAGATGCTGGCGCCCTCGAACTCGAAATTCGGCCCGATCGGGGTCAAGGAGTTCGAGGTGTTCGATCTGCCCTATATCCTTCCCGATCTCGCCACGCTGCGCAAGGTCACCGACGGTCCGCTCGGCGCCAAGCTTCTGAAATTGCTCGAGCCGAAGGGCATGATCGGCCTTGCCTACTGGGACAACGGCTTCAAGCAGATGAGCGCGAACAGGAAGCTGATCGAGCCGGCGGACTACAAGGGGCTGAAGTTCCGGATCCAGTCATCGAAGGTGCTGGAGGCGCAGTTCCGCGCGCTCGGCGCGGTCCCGCAGGTGATGGCGTTCTCCGAAGTCTACCAGGCGCTGCAGACCGGCGTCGTCGACGGCCAGGAGAACACCTGGTCGAACATCTACACCCAGAAGATGCACGAGGTGCAGAAGTACATCACCACCACCAATCACGGCTATATCGGCTACATCGTGGTCGTGAACAAGAAGTTCTGGGAAGGCCTGCCGGCCGACATCCGCGAGCAGTGCGACAAGGCGATGAAGGAAGCCACCGCCTATGGCAACGGCCAGTCGCAGAAGGAGAACGAGGACGCGCTCGCCGAGATCAAGAAGACCGGCAAGAGCGAGATCATCACGCTGACGCCGGAGCAGGACGCCGCGATGCGCAAGGCAATGGAGCCGATCTACAAGGACGTCGCCAAGCGCGTCGGCCAAGGCCTGATCGATGAGTTCCTGAAGGAGACCAAGGGCGCGACCAACTGATCGTGTGATGGTTTTGCGTCGATCATGAAGCGAGCTCTGATCGCCTCTCCCTGCGTGTGGGGAGAGGCCGGAATTCAAGCTGCGCTTGAATTCCGGGTGAGGGGCTGCCCTCTCCCCGTAAGAACGGGGGGAGGGAGCCGCGAGCGAAACTCCTTGGGGGAACATTGATCCTGCTCCGCATCCTCGACCGGCTGGAGGAGATATTGATCGCGACGCTGATGGCAGCCGCGACTCTCATCATCTTCGTGGCCGTATGCCATCGCTATTTGATCGGCATTCCCTTGCTCTATCCGATCCTGTTCCCGATCAACCTGTCCTGGGCGCAGGAACTGTGCATCTACATGTTCGTGTGGGTGGCGAAGTTCGGCGCGGCCTATGGCGTGCGCACCGGCATCCATGTCGGCGTCGACGTGGTCGTCAACCAGTTGAGATCGCCGTGGCGCAACATCGTGGTGCTGTTCGGCCTGTTCTGCGGCGCCTTCTTCACCGCCGTGATCGGCACCATGGGCGCGAAATTCGTCTACGGCCTGATGCACACCGACCAGGTCTCGCCTGATCTCGAGATACCGAGCTGGATCGTCTATCTCTGCATTCCGCTCGGCTCCTATTTGATGTGCTTCCGCTTCCTGCAGGTCGCCTGGCATTATTACTGGACCGGTCAACTGCCGCATCACGACCACGCCCGTGTCGAGGGCGTCGAGGTCGATGCGCCCGGCGCTGGCGTCGCGGAGGTGACGCGATGACCAGCCTCTTCATCTTCGGGCTGCTCATCGCCCTGATGCTGACGGGCATGCCGATCTCGATCGCGCTCGGCATGACCGTGCTCACCTTCATCTTCACGATGACGCAGGTGCCGACGGAATCGGTGGCGCTGAAATTGTTCACCGGCATCGACAATTTCGAGATCATGGCGATTCCGTTCTTCATCCTGGCCGGGAATTTCCTGACCCATGGCGGCGTCGCCCGCCGTATGATCGCCTTTGCGACCTCGATGGTCGGGCATTGGTACGGCGGGCTCGGGCTCGCCGGCGTCATGGCCTGCGCGTTGTTTGCTGCGGTCTCGGGCTCGTCGCCGGCGACCGTGATCGCGATCGGCTCGATCATGATGCCGGCGATGGTCGCCCAGGGCTTTCCGAAGCGCTTCGGCGCGGGCGTGATCACGACCTCGGGTGCGCTCGGCATCCTGATCCCGCCGTCGATCGTGATGGTGATCTATTGCGTGGCGACCGGCGGCAGCATCGCGCTCGATCCGGCCGGCCATCGCGTCTCCTCGGCGTCCGTCGGGCAGATGTTCATCGCCGGCGTGATCCCTGGCTTGATGCTCGCGGCGCTATTGGGGCTCACGACGTTCTACCGCGCCTGGCGCAATGATTATCCGCGGCTGCCGCGCGCGAGCTGGGCGGAGCGGTTCACGGCGTTCCGTCGCTGCGTCTGGGGATTGTTGCTGATCGTGATCGTGCTCGGCGGCATCTACGCCGGCATGTTCACGCCGACGGAGGCCGCCGCCGTCAGCGCGGTGTACGCCTTCGTCATCGCCGTGTTCGTTTATCGCGACATGTCGCTGAAGGACGTGCCCAAGGTGCTGCTCGGCTCGGCCAATATGAGCGCGATGATCCTCTACATCATCACCAACGCCGTGCTGTTCTCGTTCCTGATGGCGAACGAGAACATCCCGCAGCAGATCGCGGCATGGATCACCGCGGCCGGCGTCGACTGGATCATGTTCCTGCTGGTGGTCAATCTGCTGCTGCTGCTCGCCGGCAACGTGATGGAGGCGTCCTCGATCGTGCTGATCGTGGCGCCGATCCTGTTTCCGGTGGCAGTCAAGCTCGGGATCCATCCCGTGCATCTCGGCATCCTGATGGTGGTCAACATGGAGGTCGGCATGTGCCATCCGCCGGTTGGCCTCAACCTCTATGTCGCGTCCGGCATCGCCAAGATGGGCATTACGGAACTGACGATCGCGGTGTGGCCGTGGCTTTTGACCATGCTGATCTTCCTCGGTCTCGTCACCTACGTTCCCGAGATCTCGCTGTGGCTGCCGCGCGCGCTCGGTATGTTGTGAAGACTTAACCATGGGGATTACATCTTGGTAAGGGAACGCTCCCTGTCCAAACTGTAAGTTGCGGCGCGGGCAGGGCGGTCTCATCCTCAGGCAACCTTCAAAGGAGGTTCGCATGAAGAAAGTTTTGCTCGCCAGCGTCGCGGCGCTCACCATCGCCGGCTCGACCATCGCCTACGCCCAGCATCGCCCGTGGATGCATGGCCCGATGCGGATGAACCCGGAGGACCGCGCGGCCTTGCTCGATGCACGGATCGCCGCTGTTCATGCCGGGCTCAAGCTCACCGCCGACCAGGAGAAGCTGTGGCCGCCGGTCGAGGCCGCGGTGCGCGATTTCGCCAAGCTCCGGATCGACCGGGCCAATGCGCGGATGGAGGCGGAGAAGAACGCCGATGCGCAGCAGAAGCCGGATGATCCGGTCACCCGGCTGCGCGAGCGCGCCGACAACATGGCGGCCAGCGCCGCCGCGCTGAAGAAGATCGCCGACGCCGCCGATCCGCTCTACAAGACGCTCGACGACAACCAGAAGCGCCGGCTCACCCTCCTGACCCACATGGACCGCCGCTTTGGGGGTGAGGGCTGGCGCCGCCACCGCTTCGACCGCGGCTTCGACCGCGACGATCGGGGCGACCGCGACGGCGGCTTTGACCGAGGCGGCTCCGGCAGGCTCTGAGCTCGCCGATTGGCAATCGACCTAACCATCGGAAAAGCCGCCGGAATCCGTCGGTTTTTCCTAGTCCCGGGCGCCTTGCCAAAGCACGGGAAAACCTCATCCAGCTTGCTGGACATCGCGGGGGCGCTTTGCTAAACGACGGCCCTCGCAACGAGGTCCTCCGGACCCGTTTCCGGGCGCATAGCTCAGTTGGTAGAGCAGCTGACTCTTAATCAGCGGGTCCCAGGTTCGAGCCCTGGTGCGCCCACCATCCTTAAGGGATTGGCCCGCAAGGGCTTTTTTTAAATTCCTCGGCAGAACAAACCGGGTCTCGTGCGACGCTTTTAATGGTCGTACGTCGCACGCCGTGCGACGAGTCGGATAATTAGGGCCGAAGCCCATCCACCGCTGAAACGCGCAGCCAAATGAGACCTACCGGTCTGCGTTCAGCTCTTCATGCCTTCCTTCCGCACCTGCAATTCAAGCCTGTCGATACCGGAATCGGCGCGAGCCGCATTGCGGGCGCGGTAGTGCTTCACGATAGTCTGCGCGCTTCGGTATGAATGCCCAGTGATGTCGCAGATCGTCAGCAAGTCGCAGCCAGCCCGATCGAGAAGCATGACGCAGGTATCGCGTAGGTCTTGGTCGTGCTTTTGGTCGAGTTCGCCGGCGCCGTTGACGAACATCAGCGCCGGGCAAGGCTTTAGACGCCATGCTGTCTCATGGCCATTGCTGTCGCGAGCGGTCTGCGCATCCAGCCATTCCGCTAATGCGCGCTTGCGCTGATCGACCGCTCGAGCGCGCTGCGCCTTATTCTCCTCATCGAGAGGAAAGGGGGCGAACAGCTTGTCGCCGTTCTTAATCAGTTCGGCGTTCAGTCGCTCTGCGCGGACAATTGCCTGGCGCGCGTTGTCGCACGCAAGAAAGCCAAAGATTGCGACGGCTCGGGCGGTCGACACCCAATGGCGATAGGTACTCTCGTCGTAAGGCTCACCATTGTCCTCGTTGACCACGAGTTCGGGTGGGACCTTATCCAGTTGAAGCCGAAGCTTGAGTTCCTTTATTCGTGCACGCGAGGCATTTAGTCGTGCGCTGAGTTGTGGCGCCTCTTTGATATCGACAAGCTCGCCGGTCTTGCTCTGCCGGAACGCGTGCCGGCCCTCGACGTCGCTCTCATTGCGCATAATTAGACGGTCAGTCTGACGCTGCCCGGTGAACAACGCCAGATGGAAGCTGTCCCCGACCGAAGGCCGTTCGATCGCATCGGCTGCAGCGACCCAAGCGGAAAATTCGGACATCGCAACCTGTACGATGCGTCCGTCTGGATGATCGAACTCCATACCTTCTCGCGGGTTGGGTCCGAGGCGCCACAAGACGCTTTCCTGTCCCCAAGTGAATGCCGCTGAGAGCGTGGCTATCATCGAGAGCGCCATATGATGGCCGCGAGCCGATTTCGCATAATTATAGAAGGCGCGGAATTCCGGTTTGCCGATTGATGTCGGAGTGGCAGTTGCAATCGCCTCGAGTTCTCGTACGGGCTCGGCCACACCGAGCAGCTTGGCGGCACGGATCTCGGCACGCATCCTAGCCGCGGATTCACGTGATTGCGGTCGGTACAAGATGGCGGAGATACATTTGCGATAGGAAGATTGCGAGGCAGACGATAGCGCCTTGAATTCAACCGACTTACTCCAATCGTCCAATAGGTCTTCGATCGTAGAACGCTTCCGGATCGTAATTTTCTTCGGCAGCTTGCCGGCGCGGCGCGCCGCCTCGATTTCTGACTTTCGTTTGTCTGAAAAGTCTGATGCTTCTTGGAGATTGAACCACGCACCGACCGGACGTCCTTTTTCATCGTACGGCGGATGGCGCAAGTCGGCATCGACAAAGCCGAGAGCTCTGGTATAAGCGCCGTGCGACGAGCGAGGACGGCCATCACGCCACTTCACATGGGGAAACTTGGGATCGGCCATAAAGAGCCTCAGTGCCAGTAAGAGATGGCACCCATTGGAATCTAGCGCGATCTAGTCTGTCAAGAGTCGTGCTGGCCGTAAGCTCTCCGCAGCCGCTCGCGGTGATCCTCGTCGCTTGCTGCTGGCGGCGGCGCGAATGCGTCATTAGCAATCGTCTTTGGGCGCATAGGATGATGTCGGGTAAGCCAAGCATCGAAGCCGGTGCATTCCCATTTCAGCGGTCCTCGCTCGCTGATCGGCGAAGGCAAGCCATCGCGCTCGTGCCTGAGGCGGCGCGTGCGATAGAATGTATCCAGAGAGATGCCAATCGCGGCCGCGACCTCGGTCGAAGAATAGGGTGGCTGCATGCTCTCGGGGCGTAAATGCATAATGCCTCGCCGCTCTTGGCCTTTTGACTGAAGTCTTGGTGAAGCAAAATGAGCAGATAAGATTACAGGCGAAAAGCATTCCCCATCGCGCGGAGGGAATTCGGCTTCTTTAGAGTACGAATAGGATGCCCCGGTGCTAACATGTCCGACATTCGTCCGCCGCTCTCGGGGGTTCGCGTAACCGGTGCGGCGAACGAACTCGCGCATCACGAGGGCGCACATTTCACTGGCCGGTCAGCGGACTCGAACGTGCAACCAGACCGTTATGAGCGGCGGGATAGCGATTGGCTTCGTTGATTTTGCTGACTTTTTGTTTGAATCTGATCGCGTTCGTTGCGCTTCGGCCGGGTCGTTTCTGGTGGGAAACTGGCGCGGTAACGCCTGCTCATGCAGACCAGCCGGGCCTGACATCCGTAAGGTCTCCATCGCAGGGCTCTCCTCACGAGATCATCAAGCGGATCGACTTTACCCTCTCAAGGCTGAAACAGGGGTTCGATTCCCCTAGGGAGCGCCAGTAAACTCAAGCACTTAGGCAGCCACCAACCGCGTTCGTCGAATAATCGTTGAATAAGACGCTGGTGAACAGCGGCGAACGCTGGCGGAATTTGCTCCCGATATTGGCAGAGCAGCCTGAGCACGATGCCTCGCTGTGACTGGCGCAATCGCAAAAAATTTCCTCGTCGTCCTTGGTGTCCGGAAATATCCAAACCACCGCTGACATGCGCTGTCGTACGCGAGCGCCCTCGGATGCTCGCATTGACGTTGCCTATCGCACAATCAACTCTCGCCCCGTCGAGCCTTGTACGAATAGGGAGGGCAGCACGTGAGATACAATCGACGAGAGATAACTGGCGGACAATCGTCACGAGTCAATCTATCCGCTCCGAAAGCCGCAGAACCGAGCACAATGCCATTCGCCGAGCGGCTCACCTGCACGATTGACGATGCATGCGAAGTGACCGGCTTGGGGCGCACGAAGCTTTACGAGTTGATAGGAGCTGGGCGTATCGTCACGACAACGATCGGACGCCGACGACTAGTAGTGGTGCGCTCGCTTGTGGCGCTCCTTGACACCAACATGCCGAACTAATGGACCTGCAACTTAGGAGATGTGCGTTTGCCCGGTAAGTGGTTCGAAGGATGGACCATCGGGGTCGCCGGTGCTGACCACCAAAAAGTCGCTTACGAATATTTGAGCGTTGCTGGAGGCTGGATCCTGCAATCCTAGAGGGCGTCGGCCTCTTGCATGGCAATGATCCCTCCGGTGCGCTCGATCGCGATTTTCGAAAGGCGGCGCTTGCCCGCTTCCTTCGAAAGGCCGCCGGCAAGGCTGGGATGGAGAATGAAAACGAGGCGCTTCTAGCGGCTTGACCTTCCGACCGCCCACGTTGCATCCGATTGATCCTTGACTGACCCGGATGCTGGTCTCGGGGGAACGTGCTACTGTCGCCGACCCCACACTCCAGCGAGCCTTCCATGAGCCGCGACCCAGATAATTGGTACGAGGAAGAATACTGGGAAGAGATCGGTCGGCAGGAGGACATCGCCAAGGCGATCAAGAATCTATCCCATCAACCAATCCGGGATTTCTTGGGCACGTACGGTGACGCGATCGACACGCGGCTCGACGACATTGTTGCGCAGGCGCGCTATGCCCGCCAAGGCGGATACCCTCGCTTTGCCGTCATCGGTTCGGTGACCGCAATTGAACTGATCACACGCTATTTGCTCGTTGAGCCGTTACTGCAGGGCGCGTTCCTCTCCGGGAGTTGGGCCAAAATTCTTACTCGGCATATAATCCAACACGGCAAACAGGCAATCCAACGCGAGCTCCTGCCAAGCGTCCTAAGCATGTACGATATCAAGCTCGTCGAGCTAAAGCTCTCGGATGGATCGCCTCTCTGGAAGACGTTCGTCACGGTCATCGTCCCCAAACGCAATGCGATCGCTCACGATGGGGAGAGTGCTTCACCTGACGAAGCAGATCTCGCACTCGAGTGTGCCAACACGTTGAGAAAAGAGGTGGTTGCGCAGGTGGCCAAAAAAATGGACTTTGATCTCGAAAACAATGGCTCCTGGCACAATCACGTCGACGCGGACGCAATGGCATACGAACCGAAGACACTGTTTGACCAATCCGAGCCCAAAAAGCCAACACCGCCAACTGACCCTCAGCAGCCGAAGGGATTTATGAAATTTCTAACGCGACGCGGCAGTTAGTGGAACTAAAGGCAGCGACGATGTTGTCGCGCTCGACCTTACGTCGATCGACCTTTAGCTTTTTAGGTCGGTGCAAAGCCGGGTCGCGTCACCCGCAACTGATCAGCCGTCCGCACGGGTCAGCAATACGCAGATATCATCTTTCGGCGTGAGGATCGTAGTACGGATCTTCGCGCGTGTGACGCTGACGCGAAAGTTCTGGCGCGCCTGAGTCATCGCTCCGGTTCGCACGTTCCCTCCGACGATTCGGTCTGGGTTGGCTACGATCTCACCTCTGGCGCGCCTAGGCCAACCCTCGAAGATGATAACTTCGTCAAACTGCTTGCCCTTTGCCTGGGGATGTCCCGATCGGTGTTGAACTACGTCGGGCCGACGTTGCCAGAATGAATGTTACGCGGCCCTTGTGACATGGGCAACGGGCTTGATCGTCATGGGATTGTGGTGAGCTTGAAGGGCCGCAC
>NZ_JBVAPG010000107.1:0-29073 GCF_055413685.1 Bradyrhizobium sp. LeoA1Lang
GCGCCTACCTGAAGCTCCAGGCTGCCACTGAGATGACAGGAGGTCGATTCCACCGAATTAGAAGCTCGGCGGCCACGAAATGCGCCAGTGCGCTCCAAGTTGCACCATTTTCACACGGCCTGGGCCCGAACCGGAATTCGAGATCAGCATCTTGAAGGACAATGGCTTCGCCGGCGTGTATCCGGCCTCGGCAAGCAACGCCTTGCCCTTGGCGGGGTCGAACTTGTAGCGATTGGCTGGCGAGCCGAAATCGGGGTCGCTGGCCTTGAGCCATCCTACCGACGGCTCCGCCGTCCCGTTGAGCAATGCAACGAGCCCTTCCCGGTCGATGCAATAGTTGAGGGCCTGGCGAACCTTCACGTCTTTGAAGGGGCTGTTGGTCGCGCCGATATTGTAGAACCACGGCCAGACATGGGGATATGAGCCGGTGGTAATCGCAAAGCCGGCCGATTTCAGCGAATTGACACCATCGGCCGGCGGCACCTCGATCCAGTCGACCTGACCGGAACGAAGTGCGGCCAAGCGCGAGTTCGCCTCAGGGATCGGCATGAGCACGACATTGTCGACCTTCGCCATCTTGCTCGTGTCCCAGTACGCATCCCAGCGCGCGAGATCCGCCTCCTGTCGCGGCACGACCTTGGTGATGCGGAACGGTCCGGTGCCGGCGGCCGGTAAGGTCGCGACCTTGGCCCAATCCCGCCCCGCCTTTTCGAACGAAGCCGGCGATGTGAACAGAAGGTAGACCGCCATGTAGGGGAAATAGGACGCCGGCCTGGTCGTGGTGATGGCGACCGTGAAGTCATCGATCTTCTTGTAGCTGCCCATCACGGGAACGCGCGCTCGCGACATCGCCGAACTCGCGGGCTCAAATTGGGGGCTGGAACTGTTGAAATAGCGCTCGAGATTCCAGATCACGGCATCGGCGTTGAAATCCGTTCCGTCATGGAATTTCACGCCATGGCGCAGATGGAAGATCCAGGCCTTGCTGTCCTCGGGAGCCTGTTCCCATTTCTCCGCCAGCCCCGGACGCAAGCCGGCCAATTTGTCAGTCCTGGTCAGATCCCACAGCACCAGTCCCTCGAAGATCGGGTAGCCGAGAAAGCGCATTCCTTCGAAGCCATTGTTCGGCAGCCCGGTGGCCGTGGGGATATCGGACGCCGTCATGCCGATGCGCAGCGTGGTTTCGGCTATTGCCGCGTGTGACGAAAGCAGCGCGGCGGTGAGCGTGAACGTGCAGCAAGCCTTGCGAATGAGCATAAAACTCCTCCCGTCCAACGATCGGAAAGATCCGTGCCTTGATCGGAGGAGTTACGGGCAAGTTTCAGGCCAGCAGAGCGGACCGGCTATTTCGGGTCGTCCGCCAGCAGCTTCCGATATTTCTCGACGTCGCGCGCGACGAGCTGTTGCAGCACCTCCGGCGCATGCTCGTTGGCGTCGGGCGCAACCGTCGAGAGGTCGGTGAAGCGCTTCTTCACCGCCTCGCTCTCCACGGCGGTCCGCGCCGCGGCGTTCAATTTGGCGATGATCTCGGGCGGCGTGCCCTTTGGCGCGAACAGGCCGTTCCAGCCCTGCGCCTCGAATTCAAGCAGACCCGCTTCCGCCGAGGTCGGCAGATCGGGCAGCGTCGCGAGCCGCACAGTCGAGCCGACCACAAGCCCCCGCACCAGCTTCTCGTTGATCGCCTGCGATACCGAGGCAGCGGCATCGCAGACGCCGTCGATCTGGCCGCCGATCGCGTCCGTCAGCGCCGGCGACGCGCCGCGATAGCCGACCAGCGTCACGTCGATTCCGGCGGCGTTCACGAAACTTTTGCAGATCAGGTAATTCGATGAGCCGACGCCGGCATGGCCAAGATTGATCTTGCCGGGATTCTTCTTCGCGTAAGCGATGAACTCCTGCAAATCCTTGGCGGGAAAATCCTTGCGTAACGCAATGATGCCAAAGGTTTTTGCGACCACCGCGAACGGCACGAAGGAGTCCGGCGCGAATGGCAGTTTCGGATAGATCGTGTAGGTGGCGGCGCTGGTGCCGGCGTTGCCGATCGCAATCGTGTAGCCATCCGGCTCGGCACGCGCGGCCCGGGCCAGCGCGGTCGAGCCACCGGCGCCCGCGACATTCTCGATCACGATCGGCTGCCCGAGCGCCACGCTCATCTGCTCGGCAACCACGCGCGCAATCACGTCGGACGTGCCGCCGGCCGCGAACGGCACGATCATGGTGATGGGATGTTTCGGGAAATCCTGGGCGTGCGCCGTCGTCGCAAGCCAAAGCGCCGCAATCGCCGCGAGCCACCTCGCGACGACAGCCTTCACGCGGCCTTTTCCAGATGCTGGACCAGACCGGCGAACAGGCCGCGGCCGTCGGTGCAGCCCATGATGTCTTCGATGTGGTTTTCCGGATGCGGCATCATGCCGAGCACGTTGCCGCCATCGTTGACGATGCCAGCGATCGATTGCGCGGCGCCGTTGATATTGTAGCGCTCGTCGACCACGCCGTCCGGCGAGCAGTAGCGATAGAGCACCCGCCCCTCGCCTTCCAGCCGCTTGATCGTCTCTTCATCCGCCTCGTAGTTGCCCTCACCGTGCGCGACCGGCCAGCGGATCACCTGGCCCGCATTGTAGCCGCGGGTGAACGGCGTATCGGAGCGTTCGACACGCAGATGGACGTCGTGGCAGATGAACTTCAGTCCCGCATTGCGCATCAGCACGCCCGGCAGCAGGCCCGCCTCGCAAAGAATCTGAAAGCCGTTGCAGACGCCGAGCACGAGCCCGCCTTTGCCGGCATAATCGCGCACCGCGTCCATGATCGGCGCCCGCGCCGCGATCGCGCCACACCGCAGATAATCGCCATAGGAGAACCCGCCGGGCACCACGACAAGGTCGGTGCCTTCAGGTAGCGAGGTCTCGGCATGCCAGACCATCGCCGGCTCCCTGCCCGAGATGAGCTTGAGCGCCCGCGCCATGTCGCGCTCGCGATTGATGCCGGGAAAGACGAGGACGGCGGATTTCATCAGAGCAGTTCGACCCGATAATTCTCGATCACGGTATTCGCGAGCAGCCTGTCCGCCGCATCCTTCAGCGCCGCCTCCGCCTTGGCGCGGTCGGAGCCGGAGAGCTCGATGTCGAACACCTTGCCCTGGCGGACGCTGGCGACGCCATCGAGGCCGAGCGATTTCAGCGCACCCTCGATCGCCTTGCCCTGGGGATCGAGGATGCCGGATTTCAACGTAACGGTGACGCGTGCCTTCACTTAAACCTTGCCCCCTCAGCTCTTCACCAGCACCGGGCCCGAGCCGGCCGGCCGCTCGTTCTCCATGAGAATGCCGAGCCGCTTCGCCACCTCGGTATAGGCTTCCAACAGCCCCCCAAGATCTCTGCGGAAACGGTCCTTGTCGAGCTTCTCGTTCGACTTGATGTCCCACAGCCGGCAGGAATCCGGCGAGATCTCGTCGGCGACGATGATCCGCATCATTTCGTTCTCAAACAGCCGGCCGCATTCCATCTTGAAGTCGACCAGCCGGATGCCGATCCCCAGGAAAAGCCCGGTCAGGAAATCGTTGACGCGGATGGCGAGCGCCATGATGTCGTCGATCTCCTGCGGCGTCGCCCAGCCGAAAGCGGTGATGTGCTCTTCCGACACCATGGGGTCGTTGAGCTGGTCGTTCTTGTAGTAGAATTCGATGATCGAGCGCGGCAACTGGGTACCTTCCTCGATACCGAGCCGCTGTGACAGCGAGCCGGCGGCGACGTTGCGCACCACCACTTCCAGCGGCACGATCTCGACCTCGCGAATCAGCTGCTCGCGCATGTTGAGGCGGCGGATGAAGTGGGTCGGCACCCCGATGTCGTTGAGGTGCTGAAACAGGTACTCCGAAATCCGGTTGTTGAGGACGCCCTTGCCCTCGATCACCTGGTGTTTCTTGGCATTGAACGCGGTCGCGTCGTCCTTGAAGTGCTGGATGAGGGTTCCGGGCTCGGGACCTTCGTAAAGGACCTTGGCCTTGCCTTCATAAATGCGGCGTCGACGGCTCATTGGGATGTACCGTGTTTTGTTGAAATCCATGAATCTGGTGTGCTCCGGTTGACTAGGGATCGCGACCCACGACGGAGCTGCCGCGGAAGCCTGGAACCCCAAACAGAACAAGAACCAAGCCGTGTGGCAACCTATCCGATTGGCCCATCCAGCACAATCGACCCGGACCCTTTTGGCCGACTTATCCGCCTTGGATTAGGGCACCAAAATCTGCCATTCTGCCTGCGGCTTAACGGCTCCTTGTCTTGCCGATTCGTCCCTTCTATCTAGGCATCCGCCGGGGCTGCCGCAACGCAAGCTCCACCCGTCCGTCAGCAGTAATTGGAACCACCGATGACCACATTCGATAAGCGCGAGGAAGGTTTTGAGAAGAAATTCGCCCTCGACGAGGAGCAGAAATTCAAGGCCGAGGCGCGCCGCAACAAGTTATTAGGCATGTGGGCGGCGGAAAAGCTTGGCCTCGCGGGCGATGCCGCCAACACCTACGCCAAGGAAGTGGTCGCCGCCGATTTCGAGGAAGCCGGCGACCAGGACGTGCTGCAGAAGGTCTTCAAGGACCTCACCGCGAAGGGCGAGGCCATCACGGAAGCTCAAATCCGCGCCAAGATGGACGAACTGCTGGTCCAGGCCGTGGCGCAGGTGAAGTCAGGCGGTTAACGGCCTCCGTCATTCCGGGGCGTCCGAAGGACGAGCCCGGAATCCATTTCTCCGCCCGTGCAAGTGGTCCGATGGATTCCGGGTTCGCGCTATGCGCGCCCCGGAATGACGACGACAAGTGATCAACCTTCCTTAAATCCGTATTCCGGTACGTTGCCGCTGGCGCCGTAATATTTGAACGGCAGGAATTTTCCGGACATCGTGAACTTGACGCGATCACCCTTCGGATTGGGCAGGCGCTCCATCACCATGTCGAAATCGATCGCCGACATGATGCCGTCGCCGAACTCCTCCTCGATCAGCGCCTTCCAGGCCGGGCCGTTGACCATCACGAGCTCGTAGAAGCGGTAGATCAGGGGATCGGTCGGCGGCATCGGCACGCCCTCCCCGCGCATCGGCGTCTCGTTCAGCATCGCGATTTCGGATTTGGACAGGCCGAACAGCTCGCCGGCATTCGCGGCCTGGGGCTTGGTCAACTTCATCTGGCCGAGGACCGCGCCGACGATCAGCACCTCGGAATAGCCGCCGATCTCCTGGCAGATATATTTCCAGCTCCAGCCCTTCTCGCGCTTGATGTCGAGCAGCTTTTCGGTGAGGTCGGAACGTTTCATGTCAGGGTCTCCTTCTGCTCGTCATGCCCGGGCTCGTTCCGGGCATCCAGGTTGCTAATCGGGTTCAGGAAGACGTGGATGGCCGGAACAGGCCGGGCCATGACGTCTGGGTTGGCGGCTCGGCTTCCGACGCGATCGCCAATTCAGGCAGCCCGGGCCGTACTATGGGCACGTTGCGCGGGTCGTGATCGGTGGCATCAGCCGCAAAGCTCTTGCTGCGGCTGACCAGGAAATCGATGATGTGGTTGCGGAGCGCGTAGTAATAGGGATGGCGGTGCAGATCGATCCGGCCACGATCCTTGGGCAACGGATTTTCGACGATCTCGGCCAGGACCGCGCCGGGGCCGTTGGTCATCAGGAATATCTTGTCGGCGAGATAGATCGCCTCGTCGACGTCGTGGGTGATCATGAACGCGGTCTGCCCGGTCTCCAGACAAATGCGCCGAACCTCATCCTGCAGCGTACCGCGCGTCAGCGCGTCCAGCGCCGAGAACGGCTCGTCCATCAGCATGATCTTCGGCGTGATCGAGAGCGCACGCGCAATGCCGACGCGCTGCTTCATGCCGCCGGACAGTTCGGACGGGCGCTTGTGCTCCGAACCGGTGAGGCCGACGAGATCGATGAACTTCTGCGCGTGCGTCTTGACCTTGGCGCGATCCCATTTGCGCCATTTCGAGCTGACGGCGTAGGCGACATTGCCGAGCACGGTGCGCCAGGGCAACAGCGCATGGCTCTGGAAGATCACGGCGCGGTCAAGGCTCGTGCCCTCGATCGCCTGCCCGTCGACGATCACGGCGCCCTCGCTCGGCTCGTCGAGGCCGGCAAGGATGTTGAGCACCGTGGTCTTGCCGCAGCCGGAATGGCCGATCACACAGCCGAATTCGCCCCGCGCCATCGAGAGCCACAAGTCCTCGAACACGGTGGTGGTGCCGCCGACCGCGCCCGGATAACGCCGCGCGATGCCTTCGATCGAGATGAATTTGTCGGTCATCGCCCTACTCCGGAAACGTGACCATGCGCGTGAAGCGCGCGAGGATCTGGTCGAGCAGCATGCCGACGATCCCGATCATGAGGATCGCGATGATGACATTGGTGATCGAGAGGTTGTTCCACTCGTTCCAGACGAAATAGCCGATGCCGGTGCCGCCGACGAGCATCTCGGCGGCGACGATCACGAGCCAGGCGATGCCGATCGAGATCCGCATGCCGGTCAGAATTGTCGGCGCCGCGGCCGGCAGGATCACCGTGAAGGCGCGCCTGACTGTGCCAACCTCGAGCGTGCGTGCGACGTTGATCCATTCCTTGCGCACGCCGGCGACGCCGAACGCCGTGTTGAGCAGCATCGGCCACACCGAGCAGATGAAGATCACGAAGATCGCTGAAATCGAGGAATCCTTGATGGTGTAGAGCGCGAGCGGCATCCAGGCGAGCGGCGAGATCGGCTTCAAGACCTGGATGAACGGGTCGAGCGCCCTGCTGATCAACGGCGACATGCCGATCAGGAAGCCGAGCGGGATCGCGACTGATACCGCGATCAGATAGCCGAGCCCGACGCGGCCGATCGAATAAGCGAGCTGGATGCCAAGCCCCTTGTCGTTCGGCCCGTTGTCGTAGAACGGCCGCCTCAGGTGCTCCCACAATTTGGCGCCGACATCGAGCGGACCCGGCATCGCCGATTTGCCTTGCGTGGCGGTGAGCCCCATCAGCTTCGCGTATTCCGGGCTCATGTTCACGGCCGGACCGGTGCTGCGGGTCGCAAGATGCCAGACGCCGATGAAGGCGGCGAACAGCACAATCGAGACGATCGCCGCGCGCAGGCGAAGCGAGTTCATCTGCTCCTCCCCGTATGCGGGAGCACCTTCACGACGCCTTCCTGATCTTGAAGCTCGCGAGGTAATCGTCGGCCTTCGTGGGATCGAACGTCTTGCCCATCACTGCGAACGACTTGTACGTGGTTGTCGGCGCCGTGAGCCCCATCTCGGCCATCAGCTTGCCGGTGTCGGTGGCGAGATAGACCTGCTCGGCCACCGCCTTGTAATCGACGTCGCCCTTGATCTGACCCCAGCGCTTCATCTGGGTCATGATCCAGACGGCGAAGGACTGCCAGGGGAATGGATCGAAATCGACGCGGCCCGGCTGCGTGACGACATTGCCGAGACCGTCGGCGAAGGTGCCCGTCAGGATCTGCTCGAGCACGATCTGCGGCTGGTTCAGGTAGTTCGCCGGCGCGATCGCCTCCGCGATCTGCTTGCGGTTCTCGGCCTTGTGGGCGAACGCGGTGGCTTCGATGATCGATTTCAGGAGCGCGCCATAGGTATTCGGCATCGAGGTGACGAACTCCTTCGATGCCGCGAAGGCGCAGCAGGGATGGCCTTCCCAGATATCCTTGGTCAGGATGTGGATGAAGCCTGCGCCGTCATAGACCGCGCGCTGGTTCATCGGATCGGGCCCAAGGAAACCGTCGATATTGTCGGCGCGCAGATTGGCGACCATCTCCGGTGGCGGCACCGCGCGGATCTGCACATCGACGTCGGGGTCGAGGCCGTGTTCGGCGAGATAGTAGCGCAGCAGATAATTGTGCATCGAATAGTCGAAGGGTACGGCGAACTTGGAGCCCTTCCAATCCTTGGGATCGCGCTTGTCCTTGTGCTTGATCGAAAGCGTGATCGCCTGACCGTTGATATTCTCGACCGCCGGCATCGTGTAGGGCAGCGGGTTGGAGCCGACGCCCATGGTGATGGCGAGCGGCATCGGCGACAGCATGTGCGCGGCGTCGTATTCCTTGTTGATGGTCTTGTCGCGGATCACGGCCCAGCCGGCGGTCTTGATCACCTCCACGTTCAGTCCGTGCTTGGCGTAGAAGCCCATCGGCGCGGCCATGATGATCGGGGTCGCGCAGGTGATCGGAATGAAGCCGACCTTGAGGTCCTTCTTCTCAGGCGCAGCGCCTTGCGCGAAGACCTCGGTCGCCGCCTTGATCGGGAAGAACTGCGACAGCGCCGCGAGCGCCGTGGAGGCGCCGACCGACTTCAGGAACGCGCGCCGGGTCGCGTCCTGCGGAAACACCGCGCGCATCACGGCTGAGGCGACGACGCCCTCGTAGCGCCTGTCCTCGCTTTCCGCGGGCTCGCAGCGCAGCGCCAGCGCCTCATTCCGGTGCTCGGCTTCGCTGAGATGGCGACCGCAACTGCAGCCGGTGCGGAGATTGCGATCGGGATCGAATGGATTGTCGAAGATGGACATCGGACCTCCTGCGCGGCGTTTGCCGTGGATTTACGCAAGGTCCGTGCCAGCCTCTTTTTTGAGCCGATGGCATTGATGTCGCAGGCTTTTATCCGTGCCTTGGCGACTACAAAAACTCGTGATACACGAAAAATCGTAATCAAATTACGATTTTTCGGGGCGACCTGCACGATGGACCTGGCTCTCAGCGCAACGGCGAGCGCGCACGATGCGGACCTGCGTGCCGCCGCCTTCGAGTGCTCGATCGAGCCGACGCTGCTGCTCGATCCCCATGCCGACGTGATCCTCGACGCCAACCCCGCCGCCTGCTCGCTGCTCGGCTACGACCGCGCGCTGCTGCGCCAGACCAAGGTGAGCGCGCTGCACGCAGGCCAATTGCCGGCCCTGATCGTCTTCACCCAGGCGGTGCTCGACAAGGGCGCGTATTGGACCGATGCGCTGACACCGCGGCATGCGACCGGACAGAATCTCAGGATCGAATATGCCGGCTGCGTGGTGCCGCATGACGGGCGCACGCTGATGCTGCTGACGATGAGCGACCTCGACGCGCGCCGCCGGCGCTATGTCGATGCCGCCGCCGAGGACCACATGCGCAGCGGCATTGCCACCTGGCAGCGGGTCGAGCGGGTCTTCCAGGACATCGAGCGCGAGAACCAACTGATCCTGCGCGCCGCCGGCGAAGGCATTTATGGCGTGAACGCGGAAGGAAACACCACGTTCGTCAACCCGGCCGCCGAACGGATGCTGGGCTGGACCGCCGAGGAACTGGTCGGCAAGGAGATCCACCCGGTCGTCCATCACACCCATCATGACGGGCGGCACTATCCCGATCATGATTGCCCGATCTATGCGGCGTTCCGCGACGGCGCCGTGCACCAGGTCGACGGCGAAGTGTTCTGGCGCAAGGATGGCTCGCCGGTCTGGGTCGAATACACCTCGACGCCGATCCGCGACCGCGGCGTCGTGGTTGGCGCCGTCGTGGTGTTTCGCGACGTCAGCCAGCGGCGCGAGGCGGACGAGAAGCTGCATGCGGCGCTTGCCGAGGTCGATCGGCTGCGCGAGCGGCTGGAGCTGGAAAACGCCTACCTGCAGGAAGAAATCCGGATCGAGACCAATCCGCGCGGCATCATCGGCCAGAGCGAGGCGATCCAGAAGACGCTGCGCCAGGTCAAGCTGGTGGCGCCGACGTCAGCGGCGGTGATGATCACGGGCGAGTCCGGCACCGGCAAGGAGTTGATCGCGCGCGCCATCCATGAGGCGAGCAGCCGCTCCGACCGGCCGCTGATCCGCGTCAACTGCGCCGCGATCCCGCGCGAGCTGTTCGAGAGCGAGTTCTTCGGTCATGTCCGCGGCGCCTTCACGGGCGCCACGCGCGATCGCATCGGCCGATTCGAGCTGGCCGACGGCGGCACGCTGTTTCTAGACGAGGTCGGCGAAATCCCGCTGGAGCTGCAGGGCAAGCTGCTGCGCGTGCTGCAGGAGGGCAATTTCGAGCGGGTCGGCGAGGAGCGCACCCGCACCGTGGATGTGCGGCTGATCGCCGCCACCAACCGCGACCTCAAGCAGGAGGTGCAGCGCGGCCGGTTTCGCGAGGATCTCTATTTCCGCCTCAATGTGTTTCCGATCGAGTCGGTACCCTTGCGCGAGCGTCGCGAGGACATTCCACTGCTGGCGCAGCATTTCCTGAGCAGCGAAAGCAAGGCGCTGAAATCCGATCTGCGCCTGTCGGAGGGCGACGCCAGGCGCCTTGCCCGCTACGACTGGCCGGGCAATGTCCGCGAACTGCAGAACGTGATCGAGCGCGCGGCGATCCTCGCCCAGAACGGGCGCCTGCGCATCGACCTGCCCGATGCGTCCGGCAGCCAGTCTTCGGCCGGCTCGGCCCGCGTGAAGGCCGACGCGCGTCCCACAGTGATGACGGCGGCCGAGCTGCGCGATCACGAGCGCGCCAACATCGTCGCGGCGCTCGAGGCCTGCGCCGGCAAGGTGTTCGGCCCCGGCGGTGCGGCCGAAATGCTCGACATGAAGCCGACCACGCTGGCCTCGCGGATCAAGGCGCTCGGAATTGCTGGACGGCAGCGCCCGGTTTACCCCTCGTCAAGCACGGCAAGAGATCGGGGCGCACCTTAAAAGCCTGTTAGGCGCGCGCGGTGTTGTTGTACCCCGGGAAGACAGGGGTGCTCTGCAATGAAGTCCGACAAGGGACCTTACAGCCGGCCGCGCTGGGGCGTGACGCGCTGGCTGGCCGACGCCGGTCCCGGCGCGCCTGAGGATATCCGCGCGGCGCTGATCGCCGACCTCCACGGGTCGCTACCGGTCTTTGCGGCCGGCGCGGTCAACACGATGGCGGTGGCAGGCGTGATCGCGATCCGGCAACCGACCGCATTGTTCATCGCCTGGTTCATCCTCGAAGTCGCGATTTGCCTCGCCCGCCTCACGGTATTGGTCGTCGCCCATCGCCGGGCGCGTGGCCGGCGCCAGACCCCGACCGACCTGCATGTGCTGCTCGCGGTCGCCTGGAGCGCCAGCGTCGGGTTCGGCGTGGTCGTCAGCCTCGCCAGCGGCGACCGGGTCGTCGCGCTGCTTGCCTGCCTGTCGGCGGCGGCGATGGTTGGCGGCATCTGCTTCCGCAATTTCAGCGCACCGCGATTGGCCGGGACGATGATCCTGCTCGCCCTCGGCCCGATCGTCCCGGGCGCTGCGCTTGCCGGCGAGCCGCTGCTTTACCTCGTGTTTCTACAGGTGCCGCTCTATCTCGCGGCGATGACGGACGCAGCCTTCCGGCTGAACAGGATGCTGATCGCGACCATGCGCGCCGAGCGCGAGAACGGCCACATGGCGCAGCACGACGCGCTCACGGGCCTGTGGAATCGCGCCGGTTTCGTCGATGCCCTCAACAGGAAGCTGGAGGCCTCCAGTCGCGACGACGGCTCCTTTGCCGTGCTGTTCTTCGATCTCGACAATTTCAAGCCGATCAACGACACCTTCGGGCACGCGGCCGGGGACAAGGTGCTCCAACTGGTCGCCGACCGGCTCCGCCGCGCCCTGCCCAATAGCGCCGTCATCGCGCGCATGGGCGGCGACGAATTCGTGGTGCTGGCCGACAGCATCACCGCAGAGCAGACGCTCGCGATCGGACATCGGATCATCGACGAGGTCGCGATGTCCTATCGGCTGGGCGAGGAGATTTGCGTCCAGGTCGGCGTCAGCGTCGGCGTTGCGATGTCGCCGGAGCACGGCACGGAGGCCGAGGAGTTGCTCTCGGCCGCCGATACCGCGCTCTATGAAGCGAAATCCACCGGCAAGTCCCGCTGCTGCCTCGCTTCCTTCGAGATCAACCTCGCCGCCCTGCGCCGGCTCCAACACAGCAACGCGGCCAAGGGCGCCGGGATGGCAGCGTAGAATTTGAGAAGTCTCGTAGCCCGGGTGGAGCGGTAGCGCAACCCGGGGGGCGGTTCGCAAACGCTGACGCAGATGTACCGGGCTGGCGCTCCACCCGGGCTACGGAGCTACTCACTGGGCCGGCAGGTTCGATGCGAGTCGGTCCAGTTCGCCGGCCAGATCGCGCTCGACTTCGGCCGCGCGCAGGTTGAGGACGCGATAGTCTCGCTCCTCCAGCCATTCCCGTCGCTTGGCCCGGTCGGCAACAATCGTCTCGCTCTCGTCAGGGTTTTCCAGCTCGATCGCGATCCGGTGGATGAAGGAGACGAAATCGGGGATATGCCGCCCCACCGGGGTCTGGCGCTTGAACAGGCCGGCGAAGCGGCGATCCTTGGTCAGGGCCTGCCACAGGATGCGCTCGGCATCGGTCGGGTTGCGCCGGAGCAGCCGCGCCAGCCCGCGCACCGTGCTGCTGGCATCGGCGGAGGCGCCGCCGCCCTGCCCCTGCTCGGCCAACAGCGCACGGAGCCGGGTCGCCTGCTCGCCGTCGAGCACGCCGCCCTTGGCCGGCCCCTTGCGTCCCTCGGCGATCGCCATGATCACCCCGTGCAGGGTATGCATGTCCTGCTTGGTCGGCTCCATCCGGGTAAAGATGTTGCGCAGGTTGACCAGCATGGTGTCGCGCTTCTCGCGCGGCCGCAGGAACTCGACCTTGTCGAGCTCGGCGACCAGATTGTCGAAGAAGGCCTGGACCTGGTGCTGGGAGGCGCGCTCGGATCGCTCTGGCATTACGAACGGCAGCCCGCCCGATGTCGCGAGCTTGAACCACTCATAGCCCATCAGCAGCACCGCCTGGGCCAGGTTCAGCGAGGCAAAGCCGGGATTGACCGGGAAGGTGACGATGCGGTTCGCGAGCGCCACCTCCTCATTGGTCAGGCCGGCTCGCTCGCGGCCGAACAGGATGCCGGCCCCGCCACCATCGGCCACATGCGTCACGATCTCGCGCGCGGCCGCCTCCGGCCCGACCACCGGCTTGGCCTGGTCATGCGCACGCGCGGTGGTGGCATAGAGCAGGTCGAGATCGGCGACCGCCTGCGCGACGGTGTCGAACAACTCGACCCCGTCGAGGATATGGTCGGCGCCGGCGGCGGCGCGCTGCGCGGCGATGTTCGGCCAGCCGTCGCGCGGATTGACCAGCCGGAGCCGCGACAGCGCAAAATTGCCCATCGCGCGCGCAGCCATCCCGATGTTCTCGCCAAGCTGCGGTTCGACCAGGATCACCACCGGACCCCTGAGGTCGTGGCCGGTCTTGGTCTTGTCGGTGCCGGACATCTTAGAACTTCGCTTCCTGATTCAATCTCTGAACAATCTGATTCAGGTCCTGAAGGAGTTGAATCAGAGTGCCAAGTTTCCTGCTGCGCCCGGATTGCCCCGCGGGCGCAAATTTCTCAAGCGGAATAATGGCTTTACGGCTGTTCTTGAATCTTCATCCGAAACCTGAGATGCGAAGCGTCGCAACCCCACTTCCACTCTTCCGCTGCCGCCTGAAGCATGAGACATAGCGGCGGCATTCTCGGCTAAAAGATGAGCCGAAACTGCATAACCCCTTGGCTTCCGCCGGCGCTTTCCCGGTGCTATAGCCCCGAGGATAATCCGCTAGTCGCGCCCGAAAGCGCGCTGTTCCCCCAAGAGGCCCTATTCCCATGGCAAAAATCAAGGTGACCAACCCCGTCGTCGAACTCGATGGCGACGAGATGACCCGGATCATCTGGCAGTACATCAAGGACAAGCTGATCCACCCGTTCCTTGATATCAACCTGATGTATTTCGACCTGGGGATGGAGTACCGCGACAAGACCAACGACAAGGTCACGATCGATGCGGCGGAAGCGATCAAGAAGGTCGGCGTCGGCGTCAAATGCGCCACCATCACCCCGGATGAAGCCCGGGTGAAGGAATTCGGCCTCAAGGAGATGTGGAAGTCGCCGAACGGCACCATCCGCAACATCCTGGGCGGCGTGATCTTCCGCGAGCCGATCATCTGCAAGAACGTACCGCGCCTGGTTCCCGGCTGGACCAAGCCGATCATCATCGGCCGCCACGCCTATGGCGACCAGTACCGCGCCACCGACATCAGGTTCCCCGGCAAGGGCACCCTCTCGCTGAAATTCGTCGGCGAGGACGGCACCGTGATCGAGAAGGAAGTGTTCAAGACGCCCGGCGCCGGCGTCGCGATGGAGATGTACAACCTCGACGACTCCATCGTCGACTTCGCCCGCGCCTCATTCAATTACGGCCTGATGCGGAACTATCCGGTCTACCTCTCGACCAAGAACACCATCCTCAAGGTCTATGACGGCCGCTTCAAGGACATCTTCCAGGATGTCTTCGACCGCGAATTCAAGAAGGAGTTCGACGCGAAGGGACTCACCTACGAGCACCGCCTGATCGACGACATGGTGGCCTCGGCCCTGAAATGGTCCGGCGGCTATGTCTGGGCCTGCAAGAACTATGACGGCGACGTGCAGTCCGACACCGTGGCGCAGGGCTATGGCTCGCTCGGCCTGATGACCTCGGTGCTGCTCACACCCGACGGTAAGACTGTGGAAGCCGAAGCTGCCCACGGCACGGTGACCCGGCACTACCGCGAGCACCAGAAGGGCAAGGAGACCTCGACCAACTCGATCGCCTCGATCTTCGCCTGGACCCGCGGCCTAGCCCACCGCGCCAAGCTCGACAACAACGTTGAGCTTGCGAAGTTCGCCGACACCTTGGAGAAGGTCTGCGTCCAAACCGTCGAGGACGGCTATATGACCAAGGACCTCGCGCTCCTGGTCGGCGCCGACCAGCGCTGGCTGTCGACCACCGGCTTCCTCGACAAGGTCGCCGAGAACCTCACCAAGGCGACGGCGGCCTAAGCCGCCTTGCACTCGCGAAGCTCTATCACCCGTCATTGCGAGCCAACGGGTCGACGCCAGCTCGCCCGATGACAGGCTCCGCGAAGCAATCCATCTACCCCCGCGGCACTATGGATTGCTTCGTCGCTTCGCTCCTCGCAATGACGGAATTTGGCAAGCGCCGCTCCAGTAAGGGCATCTTATGCCGTCGCTTAGGACAGCCACGATCGCCCTTCTGCTAATGGGTTCCGTGACGGCCGCTTCCGCCGCGGAATCCCTCCCCGACGCCATCGCTGCGCCGGGAGAAGTGGTCGTGCTCAGCGTTCACGCCGAAGGCGCGCAGGTCTACGAGTGCAAGGCTGGCCTCGAAGGCAAGCTGGCCTGGGCCTTTCGCGAACCGATCGCAACGCTGATGGCCGACGGCAAGACCGTCGGCCGCCACTATGCCGGACCGAACTGGGAGCATGTCGACGGCAGCGTCGTGCTCGGCCGGACTTCCGGCAGTGCGCCCGGCGCGACGCCGAACGACATTCCCTGGCTCAAGCTCGAGGTGATCTCGCGGCGCGGCAGCGGCACGCTGTCCGGCGTCACCACGGTGCAGCGGATCAACACCGCAGGTGGCATACTCGAAGGCCCCTGCGACAAGGCCGGCGCGACCCACAGCGCGCCGTATTCGGCGGACTACGTGTTTCTCCGCAAGGGCTGAGCGGCTCGTCGCCAAGGGCAAGACCCCGTAGGATGGGTTTCGCTGCGCTACCCATCCTACGATGTCGTTTCGTCGAAAGCAGGGACCACAACCACAGAGAGGTGTTGTGGCACGAACAAGATCCGTAGGGTGGGCAAAGCGACAGCGTGCCCACCATCAAGCGCTCCACTCGCGATGGTGGGCACGCTTCCGCCGGAGCTTGTTTGAGCCGCGGTGCACGAAGTCGCTTTGCCCACCCTACAGCTTCCGCCTTGTGTCGCACACTCTCTCCGCCGTCATGATGCGCGTGCTCAGTCACACCCATCACGTCCACCGCATCTCACGGGGCGATGCGAAAATCGCTCCTACAAGGGCCGCCCGAACAATCCCAAGCCTGTTTGGGGGACTCACGCCATCAGCGATCCCAGGAAACGGATCGCCGGGATGCTCGGCAGGAACGCATAGGCGCCGCCTCGAGTCCGGACGAACCGCGGCAACCCTCGCAGCCGGATCGTCGTACCGGATTTGAGCGGCAAGTCGAACCAGCTCGTGCCAGGATCGTTCGCGCCTGTGATCGGATCGTTGGAGCCGGTGATGCGCGGATCCTGGAGACCAAGATTCAGCCAATCACAGGACATGGCCTCGAACTGAGCGCCGAGACTCGCCCCAATGAAGTTGCCGAGCAGGCCCCGTTCCGGTTCGGGTTTGCTCGGATCACGAGGCTTCGCCGGATCATAGAGTGGTCCATAGGGCATCCCACGCCGAACAAGACGCCGACTGTTGTTCGCCACCCGTTGCACGATCTGGCCGCCCCGCGGGTTGCTCCGCCGGATATGCGCCCCAAAGGGGCAGCGGGAGTCGCCAACGTAGTCAAAATTCGCCTGATCCACTTTGGGATCAGGCGCATCCGGGGACAGCGCCATCGGCGTGCCATCGCGCCACCGGCCGCACAGGTGGGCAGCGACGACCTCGCGCAAGGCCGCGTGACGTGACAGGCCTTCGATTGACAAGGCTTGGCCGATTTTCGCTTCAGCACCAGGTGGCAGCAACTCGTCGATTTGCGGGCGTGTGAGCAAATCCGACGCGGCTCGGTCGAGATACTCCTCAAAGCCAACCACATCCTGTTCCAGCACGCGAAAGGCATTAAAGGTGCCGTTGTGTCCCAACGCTTCGGGTTGAGGCACCCGCCACGTCAAACCTTCGAAGTTGGTCGGATGTCCCAGCAACACGGTGCCGAGCGGCGCCTTGGGTTGTCCGTCTTCATAGCGTTGTCCGTCATGAACCTCCGCGAATCTCGGTTGCATGATGTTGTCGCGATACCCGAAGTGAACGACGTCGTTGGGGAAGGCGCAGCCCTCAAGTGCACCGAGCAGCCTGAAGGCGTTTCCGTCGATGAGGGCGCGCTGCTGGATTTGGTCGAGCTGCGCGACTTCGTCGGCGTAGATCGTGGCGATGAGATGGATCCGCTTGGGGGCATCGAAGGGAGCTGGCCAGGTTTCCGGCGCGCTCGGCCCGACATCGCCAAGCTTCAAGGCGCGGGCGTTCATGCCTTCGATGAATTCATTCGGAAACATTTCAAGTGAAGAATTCGGCGCGCCGAGGGCGCGCAGTCCCTCGTAGGTCAGGCCAATGTTGAAACAGGTGTCCGGCTTGGTTCTCCCCCAATTCCCGGTCGTTATCTGCGGAACATCGTCGCCGCGCCCGGATGTCGAGGCGGCGAGCCAGCGCCGGACAGCGATGCGATCGGCGACTTCTAGAATGAGGTAGCGCACGCGAGGCTTGCGATAGCCACGCAAAATATTGCCCTGTACATCAGCGGCGTCGAATACTGCGCTCACCAGCCTATCCCCAGTTGGTTGCGGACCTGAGCCGCCGAAAATCCAGGATAAGCCCGGTAGCCGCTGCCGAGCGAAACGTTCGCGTTGGCGCGGAGCTGGAGGACCACTTTGCGCGGAAGCAGGCGCAGATCGTCATTGCCGGATGCGGCCTTGTCGCCGTTTAAAGCTTCCTGGTCTCTCAGAAGATCGGTGGCCGTGTCCGGCACCTGGTACAGGTCGCGCTCGTGCACCCATTGGATGAACGCCTCGACATTATGCTCGCAGGGAATCACGGCCTCCCCTCCTTCGACAAGTTTGACCACGGCGTTGAACACGCTGCCGATCGTAGCGATGAAGTCACGAATGTAATTGGTGAAGTCTCCGTCATAGACGGAGAACATGCAAATATTGTCGCCGACGATGACGAAGCGCGCAAAGTGCACCGTGCCGACATTGTCCAATCCGGCATATATCGCATCCTTGTTTTGCGCGATCGCCAGCGCTGCCTTCGCTCTGCCGATCGGCGACTTCTCCTTCAGCGGCATGATCAGGTTCATCATGCACTGAAGATTGTCGCCAGGCTGGATCGATGGGTGGGGACCACCGGGCAGCGGCTTCACCGGCATGCGCCACGCCCAGTAAGGCACCAGAACCCACGACGCCAAACGCTGAAATACGCGCGTCTCGGGCAACCCGTTCACAAACCGATCGAACCATCCTTCCGCACCCGGCATCAGCTTAACTCCACCTGAAAGGGCACCCGTCGCGCATTTCGCGCGAGACTTCATAAGCGCACCGGCGGGCGTGGAGGATCGGATCCCCGGAGGGCTCGATGCCATGTACGAGACGCCAGGGATTAAAACTGATGCGTTCGCCGTCCGCGACCTGATCCTTGGCGAGATTGGTGAGCGTAAGGGTGCCCATGACGACCCGGACTCGCCTGGCCGGCCAAGGCTTTGTGGGATCGTCGAGTGCGTCGCCCGCTTCGCCGATTGTCATCATCAGCATGAACCGGGCCGGCCACCGCCGCAGGCGCTCTTCAAGTTCATGGCGCAGATATTTATCGACCGGCGTGGCAGCGGGATCGGTCGTACGAACGCCTGCGACCGGCTGCCAGGAAAAGCGAACGGGACGACGTACTCCATGGGGATCTTCCACCATGAAGGTGTGGATGGCGTGATAGGTCGCGCGGGCATAGCTCACCGGGGCGCCGATCACCCCGGCTTCGAACACCGCCAACTGGGCGAACCGGCGCCGATTGGCGTAATTGAGTATTCCCGCACCGTCACTCGTCGTTTGCTTCGGGTACGGGTCGCGAGCAGGCTCCTTGAGCTGCAGCATGTCGAGAATCTTCCGCCACGGGGATTCTCTTTGAACCGGCTGCTGCCTCGCGATCTTGGTGAACTCGAAAAAGTCCTCAACATTGCGGGCGAAGAATTCGGCGAGCGTCGTAGCGATCAGGTCGGTTGCCGCCCCGTCCTGCAGGTGGAAGCGTGTCGCCATTCCCCGAACATCGGACCATCCATCATGCTGCTTCGGCCCCCCTTGTCCGTTGGAGAACCTCACCGACACGCGAATGCGCTGTCCCTTGAAGTGCTCTGCGATGCAATAGTTGCGCGCCACGTCCGAAGCCATGAAATAGCCGTCTACGCCCACGCCGATCGTGTGCACCGGCCTTTGCCCGGGGGCAGGCTCCGGCAAATTGGCAATGATGGCGTCGACGAGCCGCCTTGCTACCGATGAATCGCCCATGCCCCCTCCATTGCGAACGGACCGGCATCCCAGGTGCCGTTGGCGCTTGACGCGTTAGCGATGTCGATCGAATTCAGCCTGCGCCCACCGCCAAACCTTACATTTGATCGCAAGTCGGACATGTGACGTAGTTCACAAATTAGCCGAACGAAGCGCCAAGCAATTCGGATCTGACAGCAGTGATCGACGTGCTCCAGACGGTGCTCGCGCACCGATAAAACGATCGGCTGAGTGCATGTCCTTGCGGTGCAACAGTCCGGATTTGGCCCCAAAGCCGACCATCGAAAAACGCGAGCCTCGCGTGGGTTGCTGAAGGGAATTCTGCTCGATTAGCCTGATGGCCCTCTCAACAGCGGGTTGCTCTTACGGACGCAGGGACCGAATGCCCACGATTTGCGCTCATATTCGCAAACCACTGCCGTCTTGAAGGCATTGAGAAGCTCTACTCCAAGCTGCTCATTTGTGCTATCTTTCGGTTGCAGCGTCGCATTGTCCTGAGCTTGGGCGCAAAAATCCACTGCCGATGCAAAGGAAGCGCTGGCCGGCAAGCCCGAACTCACAAATGAAGACGCCGAGGCGCCGGCTGGATCTACAACATCAAGCTCGCCGAGCCTTCCGAACTCGACACGCTTTTGGATCGGGAAGCTTATCTCGCTTACGTGCGGGACCACGGTTGCGCCACGCATCGAACTAAGGAGCGTTTCATATGCGATCTGACATTGTTCCAGGGGCCATCTTCCCCGATTACGAACTTTCCGACCACACGGCGAAACGCCGTAAGCTCTCCGAACTGCAAGGCCAGCATCCGATGCTGCTCGTCCTCAGCCGCGGCGGATTCTGCCCCAAGGACCGCAGACAGGCTGAAGGGCTTCTTGAACTCCATCGTGAGATGGAGGTTGGCTATTGCCGCCTTGTCACGATCAGCACTGACAACATCACTGAGACGAACGAATATCGCAGCGGTGTCGGCGCTCATTGGCCCTTCCTCTCGGACACCAGGCGTATCGTCCAAAAGGATCTCGATATCGCCGAATATACGGATCCGGCCCACGACCCGATGATCCCCCATGTGATTGTCCTCGAGCCCGGCCTTGTCATTTACAAGATCTACAATGGCTACTGGTTCTTTGGCCGGCCCACTATGGAAGATCTCCGCCAGGATCTACGTGTCGTTACCAAGAAATGCCGGCCAGACTGGGACATCACAACGCCCGAACTCAAGGCGGCGTGGCAGCAAGGCCGCAAGGACCTCTTCTATCCGTACGGCAAAACCTACGCCCAAGCCATCGGTGAACAGGATTAGGAGCGGTGCCTGCGTCAGCAAGGCCGTTGTCCATGAAATATCTCTGCACGGTGGCAAAGCCATCGGCTGTATTTTGATATATTTGACTCATTGTCGTGTGGTGCGCGTATTGCGCTTGGCGCCCAATCATCAGCAGTGTCAGCGTGAGTATTGGGAGTCCGATGATAGCCACTACGCTTTGTGTCACCTCCAGCCACTTCGCTAGATCTCCCAGTTCTGTGATGCTCATAGATCGCCCCTTTGGATGCAGTTTGTGGCGCTATCGACACCTATGCGGTTGCCGCTTACGTTCTCAGTCTAAACGGAAACGTGCCGACGGACAGCAAGCTCGACAAAGAGTTGCTGTCGAAAGTCAAGATGCCGAACCGGGACAGCTTCATTCCGGATCAGGTTTTCAAGCTCGACTGCGAACCCAAGGCGCCGCCCAACCGGGGCAGCGCCTCCGTAAGCTCTCTCGCGCGGGGCTAAGCCGAATCAATTGCGTCCGAGTGGAACGCGACGGGTCGAGTCGACCACCTATTCGCTACTTCACCACCTACGAATGTCCGCGTTTGGGCCCGTAGCCGACATTGGCTGCCTGAGCCGTCAAGGTCCGCTTTCAGATGTAAAGCGGACCTTGCTTGGGATGGGCCTAGCGGCGGCTTCTCTTGGCCGCTTTCCGGAGCCAAGCGCAAATCCGCAAGCGCGATCCGGTGGCCGCATCCGTTTCGCGCAACAAGAGGCTGAACGGATTGGCTTCTTAGGTCTGGATCACTGCTACATAGTTGGTCGCGGCCATACTACTAATGGATGACCCGCTTTGCGCGGTGAACTCCCGTTCACATGACATTTGCATACGAACTCAATTGTAAGCATGCGCTTCTATCGGCCGTGAGGGCTCAAGCCATGACGAAGTACTTTTCGACGCGCATCATGACCGATGTGCTTGTAACCCTGGTATCGGTAGCGATAATCACGATTGCGGCGATATCCCTGGGCGAGCCCATTCGGGCCGGCATCGCCGCTTCTATTCCAACCCCATTCGATCTCGCGATGGAGAGGACGCTCGCTACCGCCCAACCGAGCGAACTGAAGCTTGCCCACGCGCAACCGACATGCCGACTTCGTTCCGCTCCTTTGCAATGGAACGTAGACTGGCTTTTCGGGCCGCCTGTAGATCGTGGTTGATGAGAGCTCGTGAAGCAGCGGTGGCGTCGCTAGAACGCGATGACTTTTCTTCGAATCGTCATCCCACTCTAGCTTTTTGTTTGAGCATGATCTTTTTCGGAAAACCGGTCTCCACTTTTCCGGATCATGCTCTAGGCATCGCCATTTAGCGGCCCAGCCGCCTTTGCTTCGCTACTCGGGACAAGCGGACATCACCGGTTTGAAACCAGGGCCTATTGGAGCCCCCCTGAGACGGGCGGGCCTACTCTATTTCTACGCCGATCGCCGAACTATTTGGTCTACGGGATTTTATCCGTTCTTCGGCAAACGAAAAAAGCACTGGATTACAGGACCACACGACTTAGCTGTCCGTGAGCGCCACGCTCGTCAGTCGTGACACCCCGTCCACCGCATCTCACCACAACGTTCGTGACGATCGCGACACCCCCCGCATTCGCGCTGAGACGCGCGGGTCCTCGTCCGGTTCTGCTTGAACTTGGTCTCAAGAACGGGTCTTTAGACAAACCCGCATAATCGAAGCCAGGATCAGCATCGTCACCGAGATGGTGGAGCATTCGCAAATATGATGAATCTATCGATTTCGTTGCTTGTGTTCGCGCTGATATTTGGCGGCGCCTTGGCTGGGATGGCCGTTCGGCCGTTGTTGTCGGAACATCACTTGCACTCGGACTCCAAGGGCGTCGTAAAGCTGACCGCGGGCCTGATTGGCACACTGACCGCACTCGTGCTGGGTCTGTTGATCGCATCCGCAAAAACCACGTTCGACCAAAAAGCAAACCAGGTCCGGCAGTTGACCGCAACGATCATCCTTCTGGACGATCTGGTTACGCAATATGGGCCGGAAGCAACCCCTGTCCGAAAGCTCCTGCGGGAGAGCATACCACCGATGGCTGATCGCATTTGGCACGAGCAAGCGAACTCAGCCGGGAAACCCGCGCGCTTCGAGTCCAGCGTAGAGGCGTGGACATTCTATAATGAACTCGAACGGCTATCGCCGAACAGCGATATGCAACGTTCCCTGCAGTCTCGCGCCATTGCGGCTTTCACAGATGGCGCACAGATGCGACTGCGGTTGTTTACGCAGGCCGGCAGTTCAATTCCGACGCCTTTTCTGATAATCATGGTATTTTGGCTGAGCGTGATCTTTGTGAGCGCCACCCTGTTCGTGCGGGCGAATATGGTCGTCACCATCTCGCTGTTTGTATGCGCGCTGTCGTTTGCCGGTGCGATCTTTCTGGTTTTGGAGCTGGATGATCCCTTCACGGGGCTCATGGGGATTTCAAGCTCGATATTGCGGAGTGCGCTCCCGCCGCTGCACTCGTAGGTTCTGGTGGTTGAAGCAACTTATACAAGGCCGCGGATCCGATCGATCCTGCCCGTCCAGAGGGGCTAAGCGACCAAGCGGCCTGCGCGCGGGGCGAGCCGCGTCTTACCACCAGCGCGGTTGCATCGGTTGATAGTTTTGGCCGGCGCGCGGACGCGGATTGCTAGGTTGGGAGTTCCAATTGGGCTGGAAAAAGAAGCCGAAGCCGTTGTTGTTGCCCCAGTCGTTGCCGCTCGCAACCGGGACATCGACGACCGTAGGCCGGCGCATCTTGAAGCCGCCCTGGGGCTGGTTGTTCAGCACCGCGACGAACTCGGTGCGATAGTTGGTCTCGCGGCTCAGCGGTTCATCCGAGACGACGATCGAGGATCGCGGCAATGCAGTCGGCGCGATGCGATCGAGCACATCCTGCGGGATGGTGATGCGGTCAAGCGCGTTGTTGGCGTCGTCCCCGTTGTCGATCGTAACCGCGGTCCAGCGCAGGCCCGCGTCGTTGCGCGCCATCGCCGTGAACACATGCGTGCCGATCTGCTTATCGGGATCGCGGATCGTGACCGGAACCTCAATGGTCGCATCGAACACCTCGCCTCCGTCCGGCCACTGCTTGTGAGTGTTGCGCCGCACGTAAAGCTTCTGCGTCGCACGGCTGATGTAGACCGAGACCGGCTCGAGCGCGAGCTTCGCCTCGCTCGCCGCCTTGGCGGTGTCGACCTTCCTGGTCTGGGCCGCTTTGGCGGCGTCCTTTGCAGCGGCGACGGCGGCAAGCTTCGACTTCGCGTCGGCCTTGGCGGTGTCGAGCTGCGTCCCCGCTTCCGTGGCCCTCAGGGCGGCCTTCTCCTTCTGCTCCTCGGCCCGCGCCTTGGCCTCGTCCGTCTTTGCGGCGGCAAGCGTCTTGTCGGCGGACGCGAGCTCGGCATCGGCGCGGGTCTTGAGCCCCTCCAGCTTGCGCAGCGACGCCGTAAGCGATGCTGTCTCGCGCGCCGCTGTCGCGGCGGCTTTCTTCGCCTCGTCGGCTGCCTTGGCGGCCTCGTCCGCCTCGCGGGCGAGCGTCTCGGCACGCGCCGGAGCAGCCGCGACGGCCTCCGCGTTCGGCACGAATAGCACCGGGTGGGAAAACTCGACGGGGGTCGCGTCGTTCGGCGAGATGATCACCCGCATACCGATCCGCGTCTTGTCGAACAAATTCTCCGCGAGGTCGTAGGGCATCCGCACGCAGCCGTGCGAGGCCGCATACCCGGGCAGCGGGCCGCCGTGCAGCGCGATGCCGTTCCAGGTGATGCGCTGCATGTTCGGCATCCAGGCATCGTCATAAAGGGTCGAGTGGTGGTCCTTGTCCTTCTCGATGACGGCGAAGATGCCGGCAGGCGTCTCGCGTCCCTTGGTGCCGGTCGACACCGGCGCGCGCAGGATCCAGCCCTCGGAGTCATAGAAAGTGACCTGCTGGGTCTTGATCGACACGATCGCCATGATCGGCTCGCCTGCATCGCGCGGCGCCGTCGCCTCGGTGGGCGGCGCAGGGCGCGCCTGTCTCGCCGCGGCGTCGGCGGTCAGCGCCGCCAGTGCGGCCAGCGCCGCGAACGTCACAATGGCGGGCCTCCCCCAACGCCGCGTCTCCACGGTGGATTGCGCCGTGATGAACCGATTTACCATGCCATGTCCCGGTTGAAATGCCTGTCCGCGTCCATCCAGATCAGCGACCAGTCTATTTGACTCACCCCGATACGGCTAGACCGTCTCGATGTCGGCTCCTGACGCGGAACCGAAGTTACGCGCTGCGCCAGGATGTGATGATGTCCCTGGACCGCGACAAGTTCGTGGCGTCGCGTCTACGCCACAGACCGCATCCAGGCTGCAAACGCCTCGATGCTGGCTTGCCGCGGATGGTCGGGGACGTGAACGACATAGAAGCCGTAGCCCGGCAGCGCCAGATCGTGCGCCTTTACCAGCGCGCCGCTTTCGATCTCATGGCTCACCACGACGTCGCTGCAGATCGCGATCCCCTGCCCGGCCGCGACCGCATCGATGGCGTGGATCTCCTCGCGGAAGCTCAGGTCCCAATGTTCGGTTGCAGCAGGAATATCCGGGTCCACGGAGCGTGCGACGGCGAGCCATCGCGACCAGCTCGGCGGCTCGCGATCCCCGTTCAGCCAGTCGTAATGGATCAGCGGATAGTGCAGGAGGTCGGCGGCGCGCGTGATCGCCGGTCCGCCTTCGCTCAATAGCGCCGGGCTGCAGACCGGGAAGAAGCTGTCCCGGAAGATTTCCCGCGCGACCAGATCGGTCGGCATCGTCCGGGCGTAGCGGATCGCGAGATCGGCATCTCCTGCGCGCAAATTGAGCACGGCGTCGGTGCCGATGATCTCCAGCCGGATCTGCGGGTACAGTTTGCGCCATCGCGGCAGGCGCGGCACCAGCCAGCGGCTCGCAAACGCATTCGGACTGGTCACGCGCAACGTCGTCTTGATGGTCTTTGCCGACACCGCGGTGACGACGGACGCGAATGTATCAAAGCCGTTCCGGATCACCGGAAACAGCCGCTCGCCCGCATCGGTCAGCGCCAGCGGTCGCGGGCGCCGGCGAAACAGCGGCCGTCCACATATCTCCTCGAGAATCCTGACCTGATGGCTGATGGCAGTCGGCGTGACGCCGAGCTCCGCCGCCGCTTCCCTGAAGCTCAGGCGTCTGGCAGCGGCCTCGAAGGCGCGAAGGGATCCCAGCGGCGGGAGCTTTCTCATGCCGGCAGTCTAGATGAATCCAATTCATCCAGCGACTGAGATATTCGACTTTGCCGCGACAAAAGCGCCGTGAGACCATTGCGGCCGCCGGTTCAGCAGCATCGGACCCAACATGCGGATCGATCATTCTCCTGTCGTCGCGCGCTATCTGGAGGCCATTGCGGGGCTTGCTCCGCTGGTCGCGGAGTTGCGCGAGCAGTTCGATCGCGACCGCCGGCTCCCTCCGGCGATGTTCGCGGCACTCGCTTCCGCCGGCCTGTTCCGGCTGTGGCTTCCCAAGGCGTTGGGCGGGCCGGAATTGTCGCCGCTCGAATTCATGGCAGTGGTCGAGCAGGTCGCAGCACTCGATGGCTCGCTCGGCTGGATCGTCGGCAATGGTGCGGGCATGAGCCGGATCGGCGGCTATGTCCCCGAGCCGGTTGCGCGCCGCTGGTTTTCCGATCCTGGGGCCTTCATCGCGAGCGCGACGGGCGCCATCGGCGAAGCGCTCCCGTCAGACGGCGGCTACTGCGTCTCCGGACGCTGGCCGTTCGGCAGCGGCGCCCACGGGGCAACGCTGTTCATGGGCCTTGCGGCCGACAAGACGAATGGCGAAAGCCGGCTCTTGTGTTGCTACATGGACCGCGAGGCTGTCGAACTTGACGACACCTGGCAGGTGTCGGGTCTCCGTGGCACCGGAAGCTGTCACTTCCAGGCGCGCGATGTATTCGTGCCTGCCGCGCACACGCACAGCTTCCTGGAGCCGAGCCCGTCGCAGCCCGGCCTCATGTTCCGCCTGCCGCCCGCTACCCTGTTTCCCTGGACAATAGCGGCCGTGCCGCTTGGCATCGCCCGCGGCGCCATCGAGACCTTCGTCACCCTGGCCGAAACCAGGTCCCGGAGCGGTAACTCGGCCGTGCTTCGCGACCGTGAAACGGTGCAGGCCGACGTCGGGCGGGCGGAAGCGCTGTACAGGTCGGCGCGTGCCTTCCTCGCCGATGCGATGACGGACCTCATGGCGGACGCCGAGCGTGGCGAACCGACGACGAATGCACGCGCCGCCTATCGCGCGGCATGCGCGAATGCTGCGGAGAGCGCATCGCGGATCGTCCATCTGCTCGCGGCGGACGCGGGCGCGATCTCGATCTTCGAATCCTGCCCGCTGGAGCGGGCGCTCCGCGATATCCAGGCAGCAAGCCAGCACGTGGCGATGAGCCCGAACAATTACGTCATCGCCGGCCGCATCCGCCTCGGCCTCGATCCCGGCACGGCGAGACTTTGAGACGTCGGCGAAGCCCTCGGTGCAACTGAGAACAAGGAGCTTCACGCCGGCTCCAAGACGTCCTCTCGCGCGGCCACATGCTGTTCAGCCGGCGCAAGGAAACTGGCAAAGACGTAGCCGTCGAAAAGACCGTCCGCCTCGAGATCCACGCGTACCCAGGACGGATCGTGGCTGTCAACTTCGATCACGTTCAACTCGGTGCCGGCCGGAAGCGTCTTGTCGGAATCAAAATTCGTTCCTGGCCCGCCTCGCAATTTGAGACCACCGCGCGCGATCACCACATAGCGTCCGGTCGCAACCGCTCGGCCGGCATCGACGGTGCGGGACAATTTCAGGTACTCAAAAATCCACTCGCCGTAATACTTCCCGTCGCTAAGGTGTCCCTGCTTCAGCCGTTTGGCAGGGTCGTACCTGCCGGTATTGTAGACGATCGCGACCATCGCGAATTCAAGGTCGGTGAGGCTCGTCCTGGACTCGAAGCCATGGCGGGGCGGTGGCGGACTTGACAGCATTCGCGTCACCTCCCAGTCCGTCTGAATTTCAAAGGCGCGGGCAGCGTCGGTGCATGTTGGCCGGAGCAACAACCGATCAGTTTTCAGGGGGTAACGAGGGATCGTTTCGATGGTCAGCTTCGCAAAGCTCCAGTATTGACCGTTTCAACACAATACAGGCAGCGGGCGCGTCCTCGGGTACAGCATCTCGTATTTGCATTCGGCAATTTTGACATTGAACCACCCGGACAATAGGCGAGCACACTGCTATGTCGCCTATTTGCTCCTATCCGACCAACGCGACACTCGACCCAGCGTCGGCTGCAAAGTGTGGGTCGGACGTGATCAGACGCAACCAATCGCCGCAAATGACCCACGGAGTTCGAAGGAGATTAGCAACCTTCGCTACGACAGGCCGTTATGTTGGCATCACCGGCAAAAACCACGGGGCTCCGTAGGCGCCCGGTGGCTGAGAGCCCGATTGCGCTCCCGCCTGCACAATATGGAGGAGGGCATGATCAAGCGTCGTCGCTTCAGGAACACCACTTTGGAAGAAGTGCTCGCGGACCAGGCACAGCGTCTGGCGAGGGAGGCCCAGGGCATCCCGCCCGGCTACAAGAGGCAGCGACTCGTTCGCAAAGCTCGGCAAGCCGAAACAGCTTCTCACATGATTGATTGGATAATGTCGCCCGGACTGCAGCCGCTGAAGTAAGAAGGCCGCCTCAGCAGGCGGCCTCTTTCATTTCGAATGTCATCTGTTGGCCCTTCTCAGACGGGGTCCGCTTTGCGCCAAGGGCTGCCGCTACACGCGCGCCGCGCCTAACCCAATTCCGAAAAAGAGGTAAAATGCCCCAGGGTTACATCCGAGGAGCAACAACATGACCCTACAAATCCGCGAGGTAGTTCCGACCAGGATCGACTGGTGTGTCTCCGCTATCATACGCAACACGATGCCGCCCCGAGATCCCGATGACGACGAAGAGGACGCGGACGACGACCAAGATGACGAAGAGAACGGAACCGACGAAGCGCCGGTCGTGCGCGAGCCAGACGAAGACTAAGCAGGATGCTTTAGGATTGGCATAGCCTGAACTTCGGAGAACATGATCCGCAACCCATGTGCGGCGCGCTGCCTCGGCTTTCAGGGCTCTTCTAATCCCGAGTGCACCGACCAACATCAAACGGACGACGGTTCTCGGCGGAGCGACCTCTCGGCATTCACTGGTGCAGGAGACGAGCATGACCCTCATATGGCTTGGTGTGCTCTTTGTTTTCGGCGGCGTGCTCCAGATGGTCTTTCAGCCAATCTGGCGAGGCCGATTAAGCGGCGGAAGGCTGCTTCGCTCCGGGCGTGACACACTGGAACCAGAAAGACCGGGTAGCGGCTTCGAAATCAAAGCAAATTGGCCTGGACTTGTGCTGGTCGCGCTCGGCGGTGCTTTCTTGCTGGCCGGAGCTGTCATCTGAGTTGAAACGAACCTCGTTAACGTCTCGGGCATGGCGCGCACCTCAGTGCTGCAGCCATGTCTCTTCTTGGACCCGGAGCGGACACGAGAAGGGATTTCGTCTGTCACGCTGGGGATTCCGGCTTGAGCTATGGCGGAATCTGGGTGATGACGGCCTGAGAAGGGCGGCGTATCGAGGCGGGTAACCAGCCAGCCAGAACCTCACATGGGATGGTTCGTGTCAAGGCCATCAATCGCAATGCATCAGCAGT
>NZ_JBVAPG010000108.1:0-28698 GCF_055413685.1 Bradyrhizobium sp. LeoA1Lang
AAGGGCGAAAATCAGTTGCCAAGGGTCATTGCCGGCGTCAAATTTACCGACGGCGTCGCAGAATCGACGACGCCAGCTAACCGCGCCGCCTGATCAGCCCCATCACCCAATTTCGGCCATAGCTCCCTCGCCTTGGCAGAATGGCTTTGCCGAACGGCTGATCGGATCGATCCGGCGTGAGTGTTTGGACCACGTCATTGTTTTGGGCGAGGCGCATCTGCGTCGGGTTCTGCAATCCTACGCCGACCATTACAATAACGTCAGAACGCATCGATCCTTGAACAAGGACGCGCCGATTTCTCGCCCGGTTCAGCGAACCGGTGCGATCAGTTCACGCCCCATCCTGGGCGGACTTCATCACCACTACGCCCGAGCTTAAGTTTTCGGTACACACAGCAGGCAGCGTGAATTGAAAAGTCGCGCCCTGAGGTTGGGCGGCGGTGGCCCACAGTCGGCCCCCATGCGCTTCAATGATGGTGCGGCAGATCGATAGACCCATCCCCAAGCCGCCGGGCTTTGTCGTGTAGAAGGCCTCAAAGATGCGCTCGAGACCCGCTGAACTCAGACCTGGACCCGAATCCCGCACTACGACGAGCACGCCGTCCGGCTCGCCCTTACCAGTGGTGATCACCAACTCTCGCGCCCCCTCGCGAACCGAGCTTAATGCTTCGACGGCGTTGATGATCAGGTTCATGATCACTTGTTGCAGCTGGACCCGATCTGCTCGAATGAGTGGCAAGCTCTCCGCAAGTTGCGTCCGCACCGAAATGCCGTTCTTCAAAACCTCGGCCCGGGTCAGGGCTATGACCTCAAGCACCGCCTCGTTGATCTCCAGGTCGTCCTTCCGTGGGGGCGCCTTCTTGTTTAGGGCGCGGATCCCATCGATGACGTCGATGGTTCGGTTGCCTTCCTTGACGGCGGCACCGAGCGCCTCCCGGACCTCCTCCAGATTGGGCCGCCGCGCGTTTAGAAAGCGCAAGGCAGCTTGGGCATTGGTAACTGTCGCCGCGATTGGCTGCATGACTTCATGGGCAATCGAAGCCGAGAGCTGCCCCATTGTTGCGACTCGATTCGCGTGCACGAGCTCCATCTGCACCTCGCTGTAGCGCCGCTCGCTTTCGCGAATTTCCTCCTCCGCCCGCTTGCGCTCGGTTAAGTCCACTACGAAGGCCATGCCCTGGTCGTGTCGCCCGCCGAACCTCGCTGCCCCGACCAGCACCGGCACGCGGCCGCCGCTTTTCAGGAAGTACTCCTTCTCATAGGGGTGCGCGGTTCCGGTCGCCTCCAGATCCGCCACACGTCGGTCGTCGGCGTCGCGCCATTCGGTGGGCGTCAGATCCCGCCAGCGCAGTCGACCGGAGACGAGATCGTCGCGGCTGTATCCGACGATGCGGAGAAAAGCTTCATTGGCATCGCTGATCCGACCGTCAAGATCCCAGACGAAGATGCCGATGATGTTGGAATCAACCAGCCGCTGTATCCTCGCCTCCCGTTCTTGGAGATCGCCGTAAAGACGAGTGTTCTCCAGTGACATCGCCGCCTGCGAGGCGAGCAGATTGAGGACCGTCATCCGGGCGGGAGTGAAAACGTGGGCCGTCAGGTTGTTTTCGAGGTAGAGTACACCGGCCAGTCTGCTCTGTTTGAGCAACGGCAGGCAGAGAATTGAACGGGCGTGCTGCCGCTGGATGTACTCATCTGCGGAAAAGGGGTTCGCGGCTGCGGCATCGTGGAGAAGAACGCTCTCTTTCGTCCGCATCACGTAGTGTAGGATAGACTCCGGCAGACCTGCAGCGGTTACACTTGGTTGTCGCTGACCGACGGTCACCGTATCATCGCTGGTCGTGACCTCCGCCTCAACCCGATACTCATCATTCCGCGCAAGAATCAACAGGCCTCGCTCTGCACCCGCGTATTCGATCGCCGTGCGCATGAGCGTGTCGATCAGTTTGCCCTCGATGATCTCCCTCCTGAGATTGATCAGTGACAGTCTCCTGATGCGGTCATCGGCCATCACGATCTCCCTGCAAGAAAATTTGCAACCTCGGCCTTACCTCGATCTCAATGACTGTAGGGCCGCACATCACCGCCGTCGTCTCAGTGAGCGCCGCACGATGTCTCATTCTCCGCCGATCGGACTTCGGTTGCTGTTTAGTGGGCCATCTGGGTCTTCCTCGAACGGGAGAATGCGGCGGCCATCTCGGCCGCCGAAACCGAGACGCGACGGGACCACACCGCGTCGGATGACCGCCTCCGAAAGTGGGAGTCTCGCACCCTCGCTTTACCCATGCGATCAGTTTAAGATTGGGACCTCGGACGTTCGGTCGGTCCATAGGGGTCGTCATGCAAGTCTCTTTTTCCACCGAACATATAGCGCCGCGCGACCGCGTGAGGTGCTGGTGCGACTACTTCGCGAAGCAGGCCCATAGCATCACGCCGGGCGAGGTCCCGGATCCCGGCGCCTTTCGCGCGGAAGCGAGCGGATCGATTGCCGGCGAATTTGCGCTGCTAGATATCAAATCGGAACTCGAGAGGGTCCAACGCACTGCGGCCGATGTTGCCAAGGACAAGTCCGAAGCGTTCTTCGTCCGCCGATTTCGCGTGCCGGTGATCTGGAGGGCCGGCGCACGCAGCACGCCGGTCGACCTCATCCATGAAGCCGGCGACTTCTGCATAAGCTCAACCGAATGGCAATTCGACGCGGAATCGAAAGGCCCTGCCTCGTACGACATGCTGATCATCCCGCGGGCCGCGCTCTCGCCGATTATAACCGGGGGCCGACTGGAGTGTCCCTTTCGGCTGCCCGGCGCGTCGCCGCTCGGCTTGCTGCTAGGCGCAGCTATCGATGCGGCGAAGGTGCAAGCGCCGCTGCTTCCCGAGGAACTTAGCGAAGCCGTGCTGCGCAATCTCTGCGGCCTCGTAGCACTGACCTGTAACGCCTCCGACGAGGGCACCAATCGCGGGCGGGATTCGCCGCACTCGGCGCGGCTCGCGGCAGTCAAGCGCTATATCGATCTGCATCTCGCCGATCCCACCCTGACGCCCGCCAGCGCCGCCGTCGCACTCGGCATGTCGGCGCGCCAGTTGCACCGGCTGTTCGAGCCGAACAATGTTAGTTTCGCCCGATACGTTTCGCGCCAGCGACTGCTCCGGTGCCGCGAGGCGATCGCCGGGGCGACGGGAACTGGCCGGTCGGTGGTCGACATCGCTTTTGGCTGGGGGTTCAACAGTATGGCAACATTTTATCGCGCGTTCGTAAGCGAGTTTGGTAGCCCGCCCACCATGCTACGCGCGGTCTCGCAAGGACGAGCGAGCGGCCTGCGCACGACAGGGCAAGAAACATCGTGAATGCTCCGCAGCAGGAACTTGTCCAGATCGCCTTCGCCAGGCTGGCGGTGAGCCAGAGGTCGCCGGAGCTCGGTTCTACGAGCGGCTATTCGCCACCAATCCGAGTTTCCGGCCACTATTCAAGAAGGACATTCGCATTCAGGTCGGCAGACTGATGACCATGCTCGCAACGGTCGTTTACAATTTGCATCAGCTGGGTAAGTGCCAGCGATCCGTGGTTTTGCCGTCCGTCATGTCGAGTATGGCGTCGAGCTCGCCGACTACGTCGCGCTGCGGGAAGCGCTGCTCTGGACCCTCGAACAGGCGCTTGGAGAAGATCTCACGCCCGCCATCCACGAGGCGTGAACGGTCTACTACGATGAACTCGCCGGTGAAATGAGCCGGCGGCCGGCGTCTGACTACGATCTCCCGCTTGGCGCTGAGTGAGACGTTTCATGGCGCTAGATGAGACGACCTCGCAGCCGCTTCTATGTGAATGATGCTGCGGCCCATGGAACTGGCGGGCCGAGGAGATAAGCCGTTCTGCCAGATCGCGTGATGCTTGTACGCTGTGGGATGGTGCATCCGCCATGCCGAGTTTAGCGTTGCGTATAGACGAGTGAGGGACCCCGCACGCGGAGAAAAAACATCGTGAATACGGCGCAACGGGAACTTGTCCAGACCACCTTCGCCAGGCTGGCGGTGATGCCGGAGGTTGCCGGGGCGTTGTTCTACGAGCGGCTACTCGCCAAGAATCCGAGTTTCCGGCCGCTGTTCAACAACAACATGCGCGTTCAGGGCGTCAAGTTGATGAGCATGCTCGCTATGGTCGTCTACAATTTGCCCGAGCCGGATCAGGTTTCGACTGCGTTGCGTGATCTCGCCGTCCGTCATGTCGAGTATGGCGTCAAGCTCGCCGACTACGACGCGATGCGGGAAGCGCTGCTCTGGACCCTCGAACAGGCGCTTGGAGAAGATCTCACGCCCGCCGTCCGTGAGGCATGGACGGTCTGCTACAATGAACTCGCCGGTGAAATGAAGGCGGCGGCCTACGTCTGATTACGGTCTCCCTGTCCCTATCGTAAATCCAATCCGCTGGCGGTTGATAGACAATCGGGCGATGCTGCTGCTCGATGTTGGATTTGTGCAAACTGATCTTTGGGACGATGATCGATCTGCTACGGTCGCGAGTAACGCTCGAGGCAGAGATTGTGGTGCTGCGGCACCGAATCAACGTGCTGCGGCGGGCCAATCCCAAGAGACTTCCATTTGGGTCGATTGACAGGCTGATATTCGGAGGCGTCTGCCGGCTGTTTCCCAAGATGTATGATACACTTGCAATTGTCCGACCGGACACTGTGATCCGTTGGCACCGTGCCGGCTTCAGATCGTATTGGCGCTGGAACTCGCGACGCCGCCCCGCGGCGGCCAACTGTGTCGTTGGAAATTCGCCGGCTGATCCGCGAGATGAGCATCGCTGACGGCGGCAAGCTGCATCAGTCATTTTCGTATCCCCTCAATACCGTGTTCTGATGTTTGATCGTCAACCATTGCGGCCAGATATTCGGCGGCGGTGTGATCGGATCGTCGGTCAATTGAAGGACGACTCGCTTGAGCGAGACAACCGGTCCAAAGCTCGCAGCAAGATCGTAGGGTGAGACACGCACCAGCGTCTGCGGGGTGATATCGCGAAATCGCACAAGCTTGGGCAAAATGACAAACGGGACGTCGCGCGGCCCGCTTTGACGAAGCAACTGATGAAGCGCGGCTTTCTAATGACTATAGGACAGGCCGATGTCCGTTCCAGATTGGAAGTAGGCTGCGAAAAGGGTAAGCATCCGGTATCGTCCAACGGACATGAAATCTGCTGGCTGCGGTTGCGTCCGATACTCAGGTCCTGATGGCGCATTCGCGAACGTCAGGAAAAGCAGACCCTTTTCCCCGAGGTCGACGGTCGGTGCATATCCGACTGGTGTTGGATTGGTATCCTGGCCGCCGAGGTTGACGGTCTGATCCGGTTGTATGCTGTAAGCAACGTCGATGACGCTTGATCCGGTCTTGACCTGATCGCCATCCTGAACTTCGACCATCAGGCATAGCGGACATGGATATCGTAAAAGTTCAGCCGAAAAGGCCGACTCCAAGGATCGGTAAGCCCAGGAATATTCCAAGCGCAACCAGACAACCCTTCATTTGGATGCCGCTCAAGCGTGAATGTTGAACCGGATTAAGGTTGCACGCCCGCAATCGAAGCAACCGTTAACGTCGAACGCAAATAAAGGGCGTGACTTCCGGTATGGGTCAGACTCGGAAGTCCAAATCGACCGGAGCTAAGGCCGGTCTACCACTGACAGCAGACATCTGGGCGACCGCGAGATTTCGTCGCTAAGGGCCAACGACCGACATCACACGTTTGGCCTAGAATCAAAGAGCCGCCAACTTAGGGCAGCGCCGCTCACTCACAGTCTTGGACAAAGAGTTCCCCTTGTTACAACAGTATCGCAGATCAACGTACGTCGTAATAACGCAATGAATAGAGAAGCCATACGCGCGAATTACTGGTTTTATCGTCGCCTTTCGCATATATAATAGTCGTAGCTCCCAAGTACAAAACACAGCTGTGAACCCGACGTAACACTAAAAAAACCACGTCACCGAGCTATAGAGCCTCATCCGACGTAGTATTATTTTGCAGAACTCGGGGAATTCCCTGTCGGCGCCACTACTCGCCATTTTTGTGATGCGCCAGGTAGGCTTGAGTGCTAAGCTGATTTTTTTCGGCGCGCATTGCCTCATCAAGAATGTTACCGGAGAACTGACCGTCAGGATTGGGGCGGCGATACCGAATCGGATCGGTGTCGCCGATGGCAGGACGGATCAGCATGGGTGCGCGGCGCGAGCTCACGGCGGCGGTGGTAGAGCGCTATCGATCAGCAGGGCGGGCAGATAAGGGGCGCATACTCGACGAGCTTTGTGCGGTAACCGGCTGGCATCGCAAGCACGCGGTTCGGGCGCTTGCCAGCCTTGTCGCGATTTCGCGGGAGGCCCGGCGGCAGCGAAGGCCGACCTATGGCGCCCCTATCAGGGATGCGCTGGTGGCGCTATGGGAGGCCTCGGATCGGATCTGCGGCAAGCGGCTCAGGGTAATGATTCCGACGTTGCTGCCTTCGCTGGAGCAGCATGGCCGGCTCAAGCTCGACCAGGCCGATCGAGCGCTGGTGCTCGGCGTCAGCGCAGCCACGATTGATCGCCTGCTGGTCGAGACCAAAATTGCCGCGGCCGGCGGTAAGCGTCGGCGGGTTGGCTTTTATTCGGCGGTACGGCGTGAAGTTCCGATCCGGACGTTCAACGACTGGCACGATCCGCCGCCGGGGTTCTGCGAGGTCGACATGGTGGCTCATGGCGGCACATCTGTAGCTGGCTCGTTCATTCAGACATTGACGATGGTCGACGTCGCGACTGGTTGGACCGAATGCATGCCGCTGGTGACGCGCGAGAGCGGCCTCGTCGTGCGAGCCATGGAGCGCGCACAGAACCTGTTTCCCTGGCTCATTCGCGGCGCCGACTTCGACAACGACAGCGCGTTTATGAACGATGTCGTCGTGCCCTGGTGTCGCACGCAAAAGATCGAGGTGACACGCTCGCGCGCCTACAAGAAGAACGATCAGGCTTTCGTCGAGCAGAAGAATGGCGCGGTCGTCCGGCGACTTGTGGGATACGTCGCTTCGATGGCGTCGGGACGACGCGCGTGCTGGAACGCTTGTATGCCGCATCGCGGCTGCACACCAACTTCTTCCAGCCGTCCTTCAAGCTGAAGGACAAGCGACGCGAGGGCGCGAAAGTGATCAAGCGCTATCATGTTCCGGCCACGCCCTATGCGCGCGCACTGGCGCATCCGAAGTTGAGCAAAGGCGTCAAACGGCGTCTTCGAGAGCTTTATCGCACGCTCGCCAGCACCTCGCACATCCCGAGGTGATTACCGAATTTGTCGATGCCTATAACGCCGAGCGCAAACGGCTCAAGAAAGAGGCGAGCACCGAACGCACCCGGATCGAGCGGCGGCTCGGCGAGATCGAGCGCGAGATCAAACGCATCGTCGATTTCATCGTCAAGGGAATGGCGACCGACGCGCTCATCCCGCGAATGAATGAACTGGAAGCCGAGCGCAAGACGTTTGCCGCGCGGCTTGAGACGGCCAAGGAAGCCGACAACGTGATCGCGCTGCACCCGAAGGCCATCGACCGCTATAAGCGCACGGTGAAGGAGTTGGCGAATGAATTGAAGCGCGGCACCCCAATGGAGTTTGCGACCATCCGTGAATTGGTGACGGCAATCATTGTGCACGCCAGCCCTAGCCGAGCGGGTGGCGCCGGGACGAAGGCGAACGCTGAGGATGGTCGGAGCGTGCGGATCGACATCAACGGGCGCCTCGCCGCGCTCTGCGGCAATCCGGCTTTGTTCTCCAATATCGCTACGTCGGGGGGATCGTTGGTAGCGGGGGTCCGCTACATCGCTAGACCCACTATTTCGCAATCGCTGTTTTCTTACTGGAGAGCAGCCTAACTCGCAACGTGGACCCTTTGTAGCTCGGCAAAAGCCGCCGTTCATACGCTATTTGTCGCCGGCTCGAAAGGTCCCTGCATAGGTTCAAATCCTGGACGCAGGCGCTCCCACAAACTTCCTCCGCTCGCAATTTCCGTGAAGTAGGTATCGGCGGTTCGAGAAGCGCGCGAGGGCGTTTCGGGCGCGCGGGGACCGCCGGTATGCTTCGGACCCGGCAGGAGCAAGCTAGTGCAGGGCTTCCCAACTAAGACCTAGCCGGGAGCGAACTACGGTGGAAATGCCGACGCCTTCGCAAGCGCGGAGCGTTAACTCAAACACCTGCGCGTTGTATGTCGCACGCGTCTCCCTGAACAGACTAGGCTCAAATGCCAGTCAACGAGCACAGTCCTGTCCTCGAAGAACGGACCGGACGTCCAGATTCCGTGTCCGCAAATCCACGCGCCGGATTTTAGCTTTGACGGGCAACTCGCCTATGCCCCAAATGGTGGAGAGAGGTCCGTGACAGAACTTGCGCAACACAGATTCAAACCATGGGAACATCGCGACACACCTTTCGCGCAAGATCAAGGTCGGCCGCCAAGTCTTCCGAACCGGTCTTGAAAACTTGTGATTGAAGGAAAAGCGGCATGGAACAGTCCCCCCAGATCGGTGACAGGATCACTGACAAGTCAGCATCGCCCGATGATAGCACTGTCCGCGACTGGATCGGACCGGGCGCGTTCAAGCATTGGGCCTCTCTGCAGAACTGGATCGAGGACCCCGGTGTCTTCGCGCCGGAATGGCTCTATGGCGGCAAGAAGCGCGGCTGGTCCCTACGCTACAAGAAAACAAAGGCGTTTTGCACCTTCGTGCCGGAATACAGGCGGTTTTCGGCCGTGGTGGTCTTGGGGGGAGCAGAACGAGACAAGTTTGAGGAGCGCCGTTATATCTGGCGCTCGCAGTTGGTCAAGCTTTACGATGAAGCCCAAACATACCCGGACGGGAAATTCCTGACAGTTGCGATCTCATCCGCAGATGATCGGCATGATGTGACGGAGCTTTTGACTATGAAGCGCCCTCCACCGTCGCGCGCTTGAATGTCGCGGAAATCTTAAGTTTCGCGGCAAAGTCGGCAAGACGCTGGATATTCAGCAAAAAGTCTGTCACAAGAATCGGATGGTGCCGAGCGGCCATCCGGCCGTCAGATCTCGCAACGACGTTGCACGATGCGTTATCGCGTGAAGAGTTAGCTTCAGCCCACCAACTACCGATCAATATGCTCCGGCAGGAGTGTCGTTACGATCCGCCCTATACGGCCACTGTTTGTCAGCGCGACGTTCGTGCAGATTTGCCAAACAAGTTGCAGGGTCTGCTCGACGAGCGCGACGCATGCGCCGCCGGCGGCCGGGTAGCCATCAATTCCCCGATCTCATCCACAGCCCTTAGGCATCAGGCCTTCCGTAGGTTCATCGACCAAGTAGATGCTGGGTCCGAGCAACATCACGCGAGTGAACGCCAGAAGCTTTCGTTCTCCCCCGCTCAGTGATTCCGCAATTTGTCTACGGCCCGCGGCGAGCCGCCCGAGGCGAACATAGGCTCTGTCAATTTCCTTCTTAGCTATCCGGTTTGCGAGCATTCCCCGTTGCTATGGAAACTATACATGCCGGCTATTGGAAAGCTTCGTCCCGTGTTGCGATCAATGCGTAGAGCTTTCGCGGATTTCATGAGTGACGTTGATTGGCTCATGGCTCACTCCCTACGCGCTCAAGAGGCATTCATGGCTTTCACATTAAAGATCAACGGCTCACCCCATGAGATCGATGTCGACGGCGACATCCCCTTGCTGTGGGTGCTGCGCGATGTGCTCGGCATGACCGGGACCAAGTTTGGTTGCGGCCAAGCACTGTGCGGCGCCTGCACCGTGCATATCGACGGTCAACCGGTCCGCTCCTGCCAGACGTCGGTCGATAGCATCGGCGATAGCGCGGTCACCACGATCGAGGTGATCGGCCAGACGCCGCAGGGCGCGGCCTTGCAGAAGGCGTGGCTGGAGCTGGAGGTGGTGCAGTGCGGCTACTGCCAATCCGGCCAGATCATGTCGGCGGCGGCATTGCTGAAAGATACTCCGAAGCCGAGTGATGCGGATATCGACTCAGCGATGTCGGGAAATGTCTGCCGTTGCGGTACCTATCAGCGTATCCGGGCCGCGATCAAGCAAGCAGCGGGAGTTTGAGCCATGGATAGGCTGATTCTAACGAACCGGATCGAAGGTGAAACGGCGATGTCGCGGCGCACCTTTTTTCAGGGCACAGGTTTGCTGCTTGGTTTTGCGCTGACCGGTGCAAGCACGGAGTCCGTCTTCGCGGCGCCTGCTTCTCAGGTGGTCGAAAACGAGGTCACGGGTACTTTCGCGCCGAATGGTTTTATACGGATCAATCCAACCGGCGCCGTGACCCTGGTCATTCCGATGATTGAGATGGGACAGGGCGTTTACACGTCGCTCTCGATGCTTCTCGCTGAAGAACTGGAAGTGAAGCTTGACCAGATTCAGGTTCAGCATGCGCCGCCAAATCATGCGCTTTACGTCAACTCGATCATCGGCATTCAAAATACAGGTGGTTCCGCCTCTGTCCGCGCCTTCTGGACACCGCTGCGTCAGGCAGGGGCAGTCGGTCGTAATCTGCTGATTGCGGCAGCCGCAAAGCGCTGGAATGTCGATCCAGCTGCTTGCCGCGCCAAGGATGGCGTCGTGTTCGATGCGTCAGGCTCGAAGCATCTGGGCTACGGCGAACTTGCGACGGCTGCGGCGAAATTGCCTGTGCCGCCTGCGGCAACCGTCAAATTGAAGGATCCAAAGGATTTCACCCTGATCGGCACGCGTGCCAAGCGCGTGGATTCACCGATAAAGGTCGATGGGCGCGCGCTCTACGGCATCGATACGCGACTGCCAGGCATGAAGGTTGCAGCAGTTGCTATTTCGCCCGTGCTCGGTGGCAAAGCGAAAACGGTGAACGATAAGGCCGCGCTGGCAGTGAAGGGCGTCCGGCAGGTGGTCAATATCGATGAAGCTGTTGCCGTGGTAGCGGATCACACGGGTGCGGCGAAGAAGGGGCTCGAGGCTGCCGCCATCACGTGGGACGATGGGCCGAACGGCAAGGTCAGCAACGCCGATATCGTCAAGCAGTTGGAGGAGGAATCCAGAAAGCCAGGCGCGGTTGCCCGTAACGATGGCGATGCAGGGAAGGCTCTTGCGGCGGCGGCGCAACGGGTTGACGCCATCTATCAGGTGCCTTTCCTGGCCCATGCGGCGATGGAGCCGATGAACTGCACCGTCCACCTGCAGAAGGACCGTTGCGACATCTGGGTCGGGACACAGGCGCCTACGATCACACAGTCTCTGGTGGTCGAACTCACCGGCCTCCCAAAGGAGGTGATCAAAATTCACAATCATCTGATTGGCGGTGGCTTCGGCCGAAGGCTGGAGGCCGATGGCACGGTGCTGGCCGTCAAGATCGCCAAGCACGTCGATGGTCCGGTGAAGGTGATCTGGAGCCGCGAGGAAGACATCCAGCACGATATGTATCGGCCGTACTATCTCGATCGGTTGTCGGCCGGACTTGACGCGGCCGGCAAGCCGGTTGCCTGGACGCATCGGATCGCCGGCTCCTCAGTCATGGCTCGCTACTATCCCCCTTACGTCAAGGACGGATTGGACCCCGATGCCGTAGAAGCGGCAGCCGAGCCGCCCTATGCGCTGCCCAATATCCACGTCGACTTTGTCCGGGTCGAGCACCCTGGTGTCCGGACGTCTTGGTGGCGCGGCGTCGGACCGACTCACAATGTTTTTGTGGTCGAAAGCTTCATAGATGAGCTCGCTCATGCTGCGAAGCAGGATCCCGTCGCTTACCGCAAGGGATTGCTTGGCCACAATCCGCGAGCGCTCGCTGTTCTGTCGCTCGCGGCGGAAAACGCAGGGTGGGGATCGCCCCTTCCCGCGCGGCATGGCCGCGGAATTTCGGTACAATTCGCATACGGAAGTTACACGTCGCAGGTCGCCGAGGTCGAAGTGGCGGCCGATGGCTCCGTCAAAGTCAAGCGGATCGTCTGTGCGATTGACTGCGGCATGTACGTCAATCCAGATACGATCGAAGCACAGGTTCAAGGTGGAACGCTTTTCGGCCTGACTGCCGCGCTCCATGGGTCAATCACCTTCAAGGATGGACGGGTCGAGCAGAGCAATTTCGACAGCTATCTGCCAATGCGTATCGACGAGGTACCGGTGGTGGAGACACACTTGATTAAGAACGCGGAGGCTCCGGGTGGCGTTGGTGAAGCTCCGACAGCCATTGTCAGTGCTGCAGTGACCAATGCGATCTTCGCCGCGACCGGCAAGCGCGTGCGCAGCCTGCCGATCGATACAAATTCGCTGAAATCGTCGTCTTAGTCCTTGCCCGTCATCCCGCGCGCGTTGTAGCGCGCTCGGGATGACGGTCGGGAACTAAAGCCGCGGAGCATAATGACTATGGGAGCGTTCGCGTTCTCGGCAGGTCCCAATTTCGTCTAATTGGCAAGAGACGAGGTTCAGTGGTACGAACAGCATGGCGACGCCCCCGCTGATCCTTGGAGAACAGGTTTCGGAGCACTATCGGCGCCGGTAGCCGGGCAATAAATAGGCCACTACAGCCATGCGGAACACCTCGAAAGCGGTTCCAAAGCAGGCTCTCGTCGGGCAGAACGTTTCGCCGCCCGCGGGCGCCACTGTCAAATTGTCTACAACAGACCTCAACAACTTGATGCAGGCGCTCGACATCGATGTCATCGCGCTGACTGAGATTTTGGTGCCGCACGGCCATCGAGTCGAATTTGGGACGATTGACGTACCCGGGATCCACTACAACTTGAGTGGCGTGGGACGCATGTCCATCAACGGCGGACCAGAGATGCCGTTGAGCCCTCATTTGCTCATCATCGTGCCGCCAAACACTCCGTTCACGATCGAGGTTGGCGGTGGAAGTAGCCCACCGAAGCTCATTTCGAGAGACTGCTGGACTCGTCAAGACGGCATCCTCCGCATCGCAGTGCCAAACGAGCAACCCGAAATTGTTCAGATATGCGGCTTTTTTAACGCATCCTTTGGTCAGTCTGTGAGGCTGTTCGGAGAACTCCGCGAACCCGTGATCGAGCAATTCGAGCCAGCGGACAAGATCGATCTGAAGCTTCGCGAGGCTATAGACGAGTTGCTACAACAGGAGGTCGGCGTTGGAGCCATGACAGCGTCTCTGCTCAAGCAGATCGTTGTCTCGTTGGTGCGACGGTCCCTCAAGTCATCCCAGCGGTGGACTGAACGATTCTCGATACTTGCCGACAGGCAGGTCACCCGTGCTTTTGCGGATATGGTGGCGCGGCCGGGAGCCGCCCATTCAGTTCAAAGCTTGGCACACAGTGCAGGATTGAGTCGTTCGGCGTTCATGGCGCGTTTCTCGGACATCTTTGGACAATCCCCGATGGCCATCTTGCGAGACTTGAGAATGCGCCAGGCTGCGATCGATTTGACGACAACGACGATGTCGATCGACGTCGTTGCTCTTAATGCGGGGTACGAGAGCCGTTCAAGTTTTGTGCGAGCTTTTCGAAAGGCGTACAATCGAGATCCGAGCGACTATCGACGGATAGCCAAGGAGGGCAGAGCCCGGAAGGAGATCTGAGAACAAGGTGCGATCCGAAAGCAAGAACGGGGCTGCCCCGCCATGGCGCCCTCCGCCTTGCGTCATGCAGAGCGGCGCTCAGACTCAGGTACTTCTCCGCTCGCAACATTTCGCTTCAAGTTGGCCGCGGCGAAGGCGTAACCCCCGGAAGCACCGTCAACGAAGTGCACGTGATTGGCTCGCGTGGGTGATGGCACGAAGCACGTAAGATTTGCCGCCGACTGTCGATGCGTTCCAAAAACGCATGCTCCTCTCCGCTGAGCCTCTTCCAAGCGTGCGTCAACGACGTCAGCGAATTCAGATGAGCAGTCCACTGTCATACGTAGGCCGTCATCGAATTTTCGGTAGTCCGTATTCTCCACAAGCTCTCGCCGGAACTGAGCTTCATGAAAACCACCAATAGGAATTCCCACCCGCGTCAGAATGGCGCGCAAGCATTTCGCAGCCCAAGCCGCAACGGGCATCTTTCGGCTGCCTTTCTTGATGGCATGATCAAGATGGTCGCCGGTCCATGCAGGGAGCGGGCCTTCGACAGGCAACTCATCTGAACGGAGCGTCCGCAGGAGCTCCTGTATGAGTTCCACGAACGAAGTCGGATCATCGCACGGAACGACGATAAGAGAAAAGATGACGCCGTTCTTGGCGCTGATCGGCGCAAATCGGCACGAAAGACCCGTGAGATCGGCTGTTACTCCCACGGGCGCGCGCGGAAAGCTGTAGTCGCCTTGCTTGAGTTTGCGCTCTGCCCAGGCGAGTCCTCCACCGGCAAACATCGCGTAGGTGACGTTCGAAGAGGGCGCGAAACGGCTACCAGGACGTCCAAATGCTGAGCTCGAATGTCCGCGATAGGAATCACCGCAATGCGCAACGTGAGACCCAATGCGTCTTCAGCCCAAGCGGCGGTTTTTGCCAATGTATCCTTGGTGATGGACGAATAGGCGCTGGGCGCGGCGAAGCTCGCGCCATCTCCTCCGAACGTGGACGGAAACTGTAGGTCGGGTAGTGCATTGCTCACGGCGGCAAGAACCGCCGCACCGACCGTATTCACCTCACGGTACCGCCCTTGTTCAATAGCTTCGGTGGAATGGCTGACGTCCGTAACAGCGATGGTCCAGTCATGAGGTAGAGGGCGATACCGATCTCGCCGCAGTACGTCATCAAAAGTGTCGAAGGGCACAAGCGCCTGATAGAAGCGGTCGTCTTCGCCCTCTTGGTCAACCCTTCTCTGGAAACGACCGACTTCGAAGGCTGGCTCTGATCCATCCACCATCATTTGCACTCCCTTCGGTCGTCGTCGGAGTTCAGGGTGAAGCTGCTAACTCACTAAGGGTCAGCAATCGCCAGTCTAACGTCAAAGCCCTAGACGGGATTTTTGCGGGAGCGTAGGCAGTCACCCGAGCTTCGCGGGTGGCCATGCGCTCGGGGTCAAGCTCTCCTGGTCGCCTCGAACAGGAACCATGAGCGACTTTCCGCCTCGTCGATCCAGTTTTCGATCAGGCTGGCGGTGGAGACATCGCCATGCTCGTCGCAGACGTTGTGGGTCTGCCGCATCCGCTGGCTAAGCGCCAGGTTATCTTCCTTCAGCTCGGCCAGCATGTCTTCGGGCGTGACGAAGCCAGCATCATTGTCCTCGATATGCTTCACTCTGGCGATGTGGCCGATCGAACGAATCGTTGTGCCGCCAATCTTGCGAGTTCTTTCCGCGATGTCGTCCGTCATCGCAAAAATCTGCGCGGCCTGCACATCAAGGAGGAGGTGATAATCCCGGAAATGCGGGCCTGATATGTGCCAATGGAAGTTCCTGGTCTTGACGTAGAGCGCGAACACGTCTGCCAGAAGCACAGTGAGCGCCGCCGAAATATGCTTGGTGGCATTGGAGCCGAGATTGCTCGGCGTGTCGAGTGGTGCCTCGCGGCGCTTTCGCGCGTCTTCCATACTCATTTTGATCCCTCCTTCAGGGTTCTACCTTAGGCCACGTCGGCTCGCGCCGGAGCTCCGGAGGTCCGCTTCAGATCCTCGACCAGCATCGCCACGGCGTGGCGCGCAAGCGCCTGAGTCGGGGCGTTGGTATTGCCGCTGGTGATGTTCGGCATGATCGAGGCATCGATCACCCGGAGGCCGTCGACCCCGCGAACCCTGAGCCTCGCGTCGACCACCGCTCGCGCATCCTGGCCCATCCGGCACGTGCCGACCGGGTGCCACATCGTCGTCACGACACGCTTCACCCATTCGCCGATCTCCGCATCCGACTGGACGTGTCGGCCGGGATCCATCTCTTCCTCGATCACCGGCGCCAACGACTCCTGGTCCATGACCTTGCGGATCGCGCGCACTGACTCCACCGCGGCCCTCAAGTCTTCCTCCTCGCCGATGAAGTTCGGGTTGATGAGAGGCATCGACGTTGGGTCGCTGTCGGCCAACCGCACCCAGCCGCGGCTCTTGGGCTGAAGCACCACGAGTTCGAAAGTGATGCCCGAGCGGTCGCCCGCCGGGCCGAGTTGCTCGGTCACGACGATAGGAGCGTGATAGCATTGGATCGTGGGTTCGGCGGAGAAGTCGGACGGATTCCAGTGAGTCACCGTCTCGATGCCGTTGCCCGACGCCGGGCCATCCTTGGTGACGAGATAACGCAAGCCCGCCTTCACGCTACCGAGGCCCTGCGCGGCAGCCTGATAGCCGAGATCGCCCTTTACATAGACACGGACCGGTACCATCGGGTGGTCTTGGAGATTTTCGCCCACCTCCGGAGAATCGACGATCACCGCGATACCATGCTGTCGCAGCTGCTCGGCTGACCCGATGCCAGAGTGCATGAGGATCGTCGGGCTATGGACGGCGCCAGCCGACAGCACAACTTCGTCGGCCGTGATCCTCTTCAGGCTCGTGTCCATGAACTCAACGCCGACAGCCCGCTTGTTCTCGACGATGATGCGAACGACGGTCTTGCCGGTGAGAAGGGTTACGCGGCCCGAGGTGAGGTGCGGACGCAGATAAGCGTCGACCGCGCTGCATCGGCGCTGATCTCCGACCGTCGACTGCACTGGCGAGACGCCGATCTGGCTCTTGCCGTTATAGTCGGGATTATAGAGAACCCCATATTCCTGGAACGCCTTGAGGCAATATTGGTTCAGCTTATTGATGCCCTTGGGCAACTGGACCGCCAGACCACCATCTATGCCGTGATATTCGTCGTGGAAGGTGTCGTTGTCTTCCTGCGCCATGAAGACGGGAAGCAGGTCTTCATACGACCATTTGCCGGTGTCGCCGACCGCGTCCTGCCACGCAGCGAAGTCGCGTATCTGACCACGGACGTAGCACATCGCATTGATCGAGGAGCCGCCGCCGAGTACCTTGCCTGAGCGATATGCGCGCTTTGTGCCGTGCTGGGGAACCGTCTCGTATTTCCAGACATGCCGGTCGTGGGCCAGCAGTTTGGCGAAGCCGGCCGGAATGTGGATGAACGGATCGCGATCCATGTCGCCCGCTTCGATCAGCGCGATCGACGCATCGGTGTGTTCGGCGAGATAACTCGCGACAACGCAGCCGGCCGCGCCCGCGCCGACAATGACAATATCGTAGGCTTCCTGGGACATCAGTGCCGTTTTTCTTTCATAGCATTTGTATCGTTCAATCAACGCCCGTCGCTGACGCAGCGCCATCGCGGCTCCTGATCCTGAGATTGATCGGACCATGCTTTTGAAGAGTGACCTTGCAACGCCGGCGAGGGAAATCACCTCTCGCCATCGAGTCGATAGACGATCGTTATCGTCGCTCCCCGAGGTCGCCCTGGCGACGTTCGCCTCACCGGCATCGGTGACGTACCAGAGCTGCGTCGCAGCGTTTCGCGAGACGTGCTCTCGCGCTCGACGAAACAAAAAACGCGGTCCGCGTGTCACACCGGCTCCGGCCGCGCCGTCATGACTCGGGACCAACACTACCGCTGTCGCCTAGCTGATCCGAACCCCGCACATACCCGCGATGATCGCGGCCGAGATAGCGGCGCTTATTGCCACGCCCGCGCCCCAAAGACGATTTGCGGCGCGTCGATTGACGCCATGCGCGATCAGCACCACTCGCAATCCCGACGTAAGATGGCTTAGGACAAAGAAGACGCCGAGCGCGTAATGAGGCAACAGCCGGATATTCCATGCGTCATGAATGAGCCCGGTCGGGGCTCCGATCGCGAAATTCCAATCGGTCGGTATACCGAGAAAGCTACGAGCGTAGATGAAAACGGAGTTCATGTGCCCGAGGATGTACAGCGAGAGGTAGGCCCCCGAGCCGACCTGAAATGTCCGATGGAGGCCCTGCGGGGCGGCACTCCAACGCCAGGCCAGAAACAGGCCGGTGCCGATCTGGAAAAGCATGGCCGCGACCAACAGCGGTTCACCCACGTCAGAGCGGTAGACGACGCGGCCGACCTTCATGACGGCCGCATGTGCGTCGGGGCCGATCAACCCAAACAAGTGATTGGCTAGATGGAACGCCACATATAGAAACAAGACCGCCGCCGTCATTCCGTGGACAATGCGCCAGCGCCCCACGGTCGGCCGCGTCGCAGCGACAGGATTGCCGGCGGTCTGTGACCAGATCGCGATTGCGAGCCAAAGCACGCACCACACGAGTTCGTCGGGGATGGGGCTATGAATCAGGGCCTGAACGACGCCAAGAAAAACGAAGAGCGTTGGGGTCGCTACGCCGGCATAGGCGAGCCGCCGCGCCCATGGATCGGCGTCGGACCGGCAAGCGAGCGCGAGCGCGAGAAACGGCACGACGAACGCCACGGCCAGGATCAAGGTCGCGGCGACAATTGCGAGAGGCGAAGGTATTGCGGCCTGCGTGCCAACGACGACATGAAAGGCGCGGAGTAGAAAAGGGTAGCAAATGGCCGCCGCCGCGGGAGCCAGCGCCGAATAGTCGAAGCGTGGCCCGATCACGGCGCTTCGGTCCCGCGGCTGAGCAAACGCGTTCATCTTAAACCCCGTAAATATCAGCCGCCCGATCCGGCGAGTGCTTGCGCCGTATTAGCCCTCCACCATCGGCGCTATCAAGAATGATCCCGGCCCCAGCCCCAAGCGCGCGGGTCCGTGACCGACGGCTGCAGACGAACATCGGCGACGTCTCGACGACGCCTTCGCAGCTTTCAGCCAGCTGCGCGCCTGCCCAATTCCGGACGCATCGCAACCGGCTCCTCAGGCGCGTTCAGGACCGACGTCGTGAGCAGGACTGCCGCAGCGAGGACCCAATAGTACCAGGCGTCGAGCCCTGCGAATTTGAAGGCAAACGGTGCAATGACAAAGACCACCCCGACGGCGCGATCGACCCAAAGGTGCAGCCAGTAGGGAATGATGTGGACGAGACCGGTGGGATGGTCGGTCAGGGCGGCCAAGAGCAGCGCGGCCACACCGACGACAACCGAAAGCCACATTGCGACCGGTCCGCTTTGGCCGAGCTTCAGCACGAACGGAGCTGCGATCAAGACGATCGCGACAGGATAGTCGATCAGGTAGGCGTGGATAGACTTGGTGATGAAGCGAAACGACATCGGAGACTCCTCTGCTTGGTTACTCGAGCGGGTCCTTGCGACGTGGAAAGTGCATCCACCCAAGAGGGCGATTTCGCGATCCTGTGATGGCAAGCACTCCGTCACGGGCCAGCCCGGTTAGACGAGCAGTAAGGGTACGCCGGCACGCCAACGATTAGAAATGCCCGGTCGTTATCGTTTCCATTCCACTCGCCCGGCGCCATGGAAGCGGGTTAGTTTGGCGCGTCGACCGCGAGTGTCCGAGGGCGGTGCTTCAGTATCCGGCTGTCGAGGTCAGGGAAGGCTTGGTAAGACAGCATTGTTCGCTTCATGCGTAGCGCATTTGGGTGGCTTTTGAACCGGCCGCAGTGAACGCATGCGCCGCATGCTCTCCCCGGACGTTAGACGCATTCCACGATTTCACGCCGTCCGAGCGACGACCGACCAGTCGCGAAGCCGCGTGACCTTGACGAAAGCGTCCAGCGCCGGCGAGTAGCGGCGCCCCTGCACAGCCAGTAGCCGCACCTCGCGCGAAACCGGGTCGCCTTCGAGCGGAATGGTCTTGAGCGTCGGAAGGCGCGGCATGTGCTCGGGCGCGAGTATCACGCCGAAGCCCGCGGCGGCCATGTGCTGCAGGTGCAAGTCGTGACCGCTGCAGTGGCCGAGGTTAGGCGGTTCCTCGGGGAAATACGACTGCTGGATCTTAGGGGCGACGTCGCATTCGACGCGCTCCAGCAAGACGGTCTCACGGAGGTCGTCGATGCTGATCGAGGGACGGTTTGCGAGCCGGTGTGTCGGCGCGAGAACCACGACGTAGCGTTCCTCGAACAGCGACCAGTCGTCGATACGGGCAGGCACGTCCCGCACGTCCCCGACCATTGCGGCGTTGATCTCCCCTTCAAGCAAGAGGTCGACGAGCTTCTCCGCCACGCCCTCGCGCAGCTCGACGTGAAGTCCGGGGATGCAGTTTGCGATCTCCGCGATCGGATCGAGGACGAGCGACGCTGAGATGGAAGGGGCCAGGCCAATCTTCAGTGGCGCAACCTCTTTGCGTTGGAACTCCTGGGCCCTGCGCCGCACCGCCTCTGCCGAGGCCACTGTGCGCTCCAGCATCGGAAGGACTTCCTTTCCGAGGTCGGTGAGTTGGGTCAGCTGGCGCTCGCGGTAGATCAACTGGCCGCCGAGTTCCTGCTCGAGCTTCTGCACCCCCTTGGTCAGCGCGGGCTGCGTGACATTGCACTGCTCGGCGGCGCGGGTGAAGTTGAGTGTGGACGCGACGGCGAGGAAGTAGCGAACCTGATGAAGCTCCATGGGTTGTTCTCCATCAGGTTGTTGCGAGCCCGGCGAGATTGACGAACCGATGCCTGTCGCGGCCGTCATGCAGCGCGCGACACAGCGCGGACATATGGACCGTGAGGTTGGCGGGCTCGACCAAGACATTGGGCCAAAATCGGGCCATCAAGTCCTGCTTGCTGGCCAATTCACCGCGGCGTTCAAGCAAAACAGTCAGGATCTCCAGGGCACGACTTCCGAGTGGCACGGGCTTCTCGCCTTCCAGCAAAAGAAGCTGCGTCGGAAGCAGGCGAAACGGTCCGGATGAAACTTTAGTTGGTGGAACAAAGAAGGCCTGGTCCGTATCCGGAGTTTGAGAAACACAATTTACGTCAAATCCCGGTTCGGGATGCGCCAAGCGACCAATTAATGCGCGCATTATAACCTCGCGTGCCTGGAAAGGCGGTTTTCCGAGGAGAGCCTTGTTGGACGCATTTTGATGGCTTGGAGCGCTGCGGTCGATTGCGCGGAGGTACTTGTAAGGTTCGCTTGTCGCTGCCTGTGCTAAGCGATCGCTTAGAAGTGAGGGCGCAAACCTCGCGCCCCGAATCCGTTGGCCGGATGTGCACCTAAGGAAGAGGATCAGCGGCGCAGAAAAATGCGGTGGACGCAATTTGCGAGTAGATGGCGCCCTCGCACGAAAACGCCGAGGACATGCCGTTCCGGCTCAGGGGTTCTGCGGGTGCTCTAGTCTTAGATTAAGAATGTCCGCCATCCGGCTGAGTTCGGGAAGCGAACGTGCCTTCATCTTCCGCATCAGGTTCACGCGATGCACCTTCACCGTGGATTCGGCGATGCCGATATCGTTGGCAATCTGTTTGTTTAGGCGACCGGCCACGACGCCGAGCATAACTTCACGCTCACGGGAGCTGAGCATGTCGAAGCGCTCCTTGAGCACAGCCAATGCGCTATCACTCTCTCGACGGGCGCGATCGCGAGCGAGGCCGGCCTCGATGGCGTCAAGCAGATCCTGATCACGGAATGGCTTTGTAAGGAACTCTATCGCACCGCCCTTCATCGCCTGCACGGTCATCGGCACGTCGGCGTGCGCCGTGATGAAGATGATCGGCACTTGCCTGTTTGCGGCGACAAGGTCGCGCTGAAGCTCAAGACCGCTTCGCCCCGGCATTCTCACGTCGAGCACCAGGCAAGTGGGACCGTCCGGCGGATCGGCCTTGAGAAACTCGGGAACAGACGAAAATTGTCGGGCAGGTAAACCGACTGTCCGCAACAGCCGCGCGACCGAGTCGCGAAACTCGGGATCGTCATCGATAACCAAGACACAGGGATTTGCCTCACCCATTCTCGGTATCCTGCGTGGGGAAGCCCATTTTCCCCATTTCCGACGTCACTCTACGCACAATTGGTCAAGATGAACAGGTCTCTTTGCCTAAGCGGATAGCCGGAAGCCTAAGCCATCGCTTACGGGCGCGGTCATTGCATTATTGGGAAATGTCCCGGACACTAGAAATTGCATGCAGGCGCGAGGTATGCCGCCAGTGTAGTGGAGCGAGGAAGACGCCTGGAACCGGCAATGTTGAACCGAACACTGATAGCCATCGTCGACGATGATCAGCTCTATCGTGAGTCAATGCGAAAGCTCGTAGTGTTAATGGGCTACACTGTCGAGGCGTTTCCGTCAGCAGCCGATTTCCTGGCGTCACGCTTTTTGCCGGAAACCACCTGCTTGATCGCCGACGTTCACATGCCCGGAATGACTGGAGTCGAGCTGCACAGGCATTTGGTCGATGCAGGGTACGCGATCCCGACGATCCTCGTTACCGCCTACCCCGATGAGGTCGTCAAGGATCGGGCTCTAAAGGATGGGATTGTTTACTACCTCAGCAAGCCAGTGGACGACGACTATCTCGAGCGATGCCTGCGTTCGGCTCTGCAGCCGAGTACGCCGATTGAGGACAATTCATGAGTCGTTGTCCGCCGGCAGAGTGAACTGAAATACGGCGCCGTGAGGTTCGTTCGCTTCCGCCCACAACTTGCCCCCATGAGCATGGATAATGGAGCGGCATATCGACAACCCCATCCCTGTTCCACTGGACTTCGTGGTGTAAAAGGTGTCGAAGACTCGATCGAGATGCTGCGCATCAATGCCGGGCCCAGAATCGCGTACGGCTACGAGGGCGCCTGCCTGATCCTGCTCGGTGCTGATCAACAGCTCTCTTACCCCTTCCTCAACCGAGCCCATCGCTTCAGCCGCGTTCAGAATCAGGTTCAGCAAGACTTGTTGGAGCTGAATGCGATCTCCCAGAACCGGAACCACACCGTGCGCAAGCAGAGTCTGGACCGAGACGCCATTCCTGTGGATCACGCTTTGTGCCAGTAGAATCACTTCGTTGGTAGCCGAATTGAGATCAAAACGCTCCTTTCGCGGAGGCGCTTTCTTGATGTGATCACGCATCCGTCCGACGATATCCTTGGCTCGGTCCGTGTCCCTGACAACGCAAGCGAGCGCTTCCCTGGTCTCATCCAGATTTGGCGGATTCATTTCCAAAAAGCGCGTCCCTGCACGGGCGTTGTTGCGAGCGGTAGCGATCGGGTGCAAAATTTCATGAGACAGTGAGGCGGCCAATTCTCCCATCATGCTCACGCGGTTCATGTGGGCGAAATCCAACTCGAGCTGGCGCAGCTTTTCATGTTCGTCCTGTGCTCGCCTTCGTTCCGTCACATCGACGGTTGTGGTGATAACCTCACTCACCGTGCCCTGGGGGGAAAACACATGGTAGCTGGTTCCTTCGACCCATTTGATTGTTCCATCAGGTAGGAGGAGTCTGAACTCGGCCATGAAATCTCTTTTCTGGCGCACGGCCTCCTGAACCGCTCCCCACACTCTGTCGCGGTCCTCTGGGTGAATGCGTTCCCACATACTTTGTCGACTTGGAAGGCCCTGCAGCGGATCAAACCCCCAGATCCTGTAACTCCCGTCCGACCAATAGAGGTAACGCTTCGTTGTCGCGTTGTAGATCCAATTGCCGGTGCGGCTGAGTCTCTGTGCTTGGCTAAGCGCTTCCTCGACGCGCTTGCGCTCGGTCAGATCGAGGACGAACGCAAGGCCCTGGTCACCTCCTTCCTTGAACAACGCGGCGCCAATAAGCACAGGCACGCGGCTGCCGTCTTTCCGAAAATATTCTTGCTCGAAGGGCTGAAGCCTTCCAGTCGAGTTCAGTTCTTCCCAGGCACGTTTGTCGAGCTCGCGCCACTCCGGCGGGGTCAGCCCAGTCCGGTGCAGGCGCCCCCAGACCAGGTCCTCACGGTCATATCCCACGATGCGTAGAAACGCGTCATTAGCTTCGAGGATCCGCCCTTCGCGGTCGGCAATGAGGATCCCAATGATGTTGGCGTCGACCAAACGCCTAATCTTCCCTTCCCGGTCCGCGAGGTCGTCATAAAGCCGCGAATTTTCCAGCGAGATTGCCGCCTGCGACGCAAGCACATTCAACGCTGTGACGCGGTCAGGTGTGAAAACGTGGGCCGTCAGGTTGTTTTCGAGGTAGAGTACACCGGCCAGTCTGCCCTGTTTGAGCAACGGCAGACAGAGAATTGAACGGGCGTGATGCTGATGAATGTACTTATCGGCGGAAAACGGGTTCGCGGCTGCGGCATCGTGGAGAAGAACGCTCTCTTTCGTCCGGATCACGTAGTGTAGGATGGACTCCGGCAGATCTGCAGCGGTTACACTTGCTTGTCGCTGACCGACGGTCACCGTATTATTGCTGGTCGTGACTTCCGCCTCAATCCGATACCCGTCACCTACCGCAAGGATCAACAGACCTCGCCCGGCACCCGCGTGCTCAATCGCTGTGCGCATCAGCGTGTCGATCAGTTTTTCTAGAACGATCTCGCCCGACACGGCTTGGGAGACTTTGATAACAGTAGCTAGATCCAGTTGTTCGACGGGTGCCCCGATCGTGCTTGTGGGGCCGACAACCGGCTTTTCCTCCCTGAGGTGCGGATACAACTCGTCGAGTTGGCGTACCTTGCCGTCGGCTCCCCAACGGATGTATGCGTACCGCGCGTCCTGCAGATAGGCATGCGCGATCTTCTTGAACCCGCGCGCGGCATAAAAGCGTGCGGCGACTTCGTTGGCGAGCGCCTCGTTGTGGACAAAGCCGTGCGTGTGTGCCGAGTGGATAGCGTGCTCGTAAAGATGTTCGGCATCAAGCGCGCGGCCTTCGATCCGGGCGATCTCCGCCCCGACGAGTGCGGCGCGGTTCTCGAAGTTATCCGGGCAAGCCGTCGCCCAGACCTCGAGCTGTCGGTAGTGCGCGGCTAGTGCCCTGACATGCTCCTGCCATTGGCCGGCCGCCGCGGACTCGCAGCATGCTGCTCTGGAGAGCGCGCTGTAAAAGTGATATTCCGCGCATTCGAAAAAAGACGCCGATGTCGGCTGCAGCTGTTGCGCCCTCAATGAGGCTTCGAGGGCACCCGCATAGTCGCCGGCAAAGAAGCGTGCCTGCAGCTTGCGGGTCCAATACGAGCCCTCGGCCAACGCCAGATCCGGGTTCCTGAAGAAACGGGACTCCAGTAGGCGTTCGTCAAACTGCCCATCGTCAAAGCAACCGAAAATCGGCGTCAAGCCGCGGAGTGTCCGAATCAGCCCAAGCTGGCCGGCTATGGAGTCAATCGCAAAACCGAACCGTATGTTCCGCGCGAACGCGAGACCATGCTCGACCTCGACTTGCACGTTATCGAGCGGATCGCCCGCCGCGAGAAGATACGTGTTCAGGTGGGTGTGATAGTACGCCGCAAAAGTGAGGTCACCGATCTGGTTTGCCGTCTCAAACGCACGCAGCAGCAGATCACGACCTTCCCGGACATGTCTCGTCCAGAACATGAGTAAATATCCAAAGTTCAAATAGGTCCTGGCCTGGAAGCGCTTTAGCCCGCGCTGTTCGACCAGCTCATAGCCGAGACGGCCGAATCGAAGTCCCGCCTGGTAGTCGCCGAATTCCGGTCCAGCAAGCCTGCCAAGCACTGCATAGGCGTAGCACGAGCCGTCACAATTGCCGCCCTCGAGGCTGAGATTGACTGCTCGACAGATGACCATCGAACGTAGTTTCGCATCCGTATAGTGTGCAGGCGGCCCGAGCTTCGTCAGGACGTCGAGCGTCGCGAGCGATGCGGCATTGCTCATCAAAGGCTGATCAATGAGGCTTTCTATCGTGCGGGAGCCGAGTTGGGACCAGATCCGCTCATACTCGCGCCGAGCCTCGTCTTCCGTCGGGTGCGGCGACCAGTCGATACCCAGGTGGCGGAGATAGTCGAGACCGACTGCGATCGCGCGGCTGCCCTGATCCAGGGTCGTGTAAAGATCCACCTGCAGGCACGTGACGCGGGCTCGTTCGATCGTCGTTGCGGCACGGGCCGACAGCACCGCCAGGCGCTGCTCGGCTTCCGCCAGTGCACCAGTGAGAAACTCACATTCGGCCCGGTGCAGCTCCAGCTCAAAGATCAGGTCGTGCTGGCGCTCCCAAGAGTCCCGTGGCAGCAGTGCCGCGCCGGAGAGCAGATAGTTCAGCGCCGCGGCATACGCTGTCGAGGTCTTGGCGCGTCTACCTGCAATGAAATTCAACTCCGCGACCCGCTCAAGCTCTTCAATTGACGTGATGAGATGCGAGCCGCGGTTGAGCTGATTGACGATTTCGAAGATCGTCTCCTCCAGCTTCTCTGGAGGGGTCTGCGCTGCGAGCAGCATCCCTATTCGGAGATGGGCTTCGGCACGCGATTCCTCCGGGATCAAGGAGTAGACGGCTTCCTGGACACGATCGTGGAGAAACTTGTAGGAATCTTCCGAACGAAAGATCAGCCCTGCTCGCACCGCTTCCCAAAGCTGGCCATGCATCTCCTCGGCGGAGTCATGGTAAACGATCCGCAACATGGTGAACCCTGCGTCGTTGCCCAGGCAGGCGAGCTTCTGCAATGCGTTTCGAGTTTCGGCGGACAGGCGGTTCAGCTTCCCTACCATAAGGTCCACCACATTGTCGGTGTAACCTTTGGCGTGAATGCGATTCAGGTCCCAGCACCATCGAGCCTCGCCATAATCGAAAGTGAGCAATGCTTCGTCGGCGAGCGCAGAAATGAACTGAATAGCGAAAAACGGATTGCCGGTTGTCTTCTCGTGGATCAGCTGCGCCAGCGGCGTGATTCTCTCTGGTTCGCTGTGAACAGAATCCGCGATTAGTTGTCCCAAGTCTTCACAGGTTAGGGGTGCCAATACGATGTCTTGCAATATCGCTCCAGCTTGGCGCATCGCTTCGAGCTTGCGCATCAGCGGGTGGATGGGATCGACTTCGTTGTCGCGGTAAGCGCCAATCAACAATAGGTTCTGCACATCCGGCCGGGTCAACAGATCCTCGAGCAGATCGAGCGTTGCTGCATCGAGCCATTGGAGATCGTCGAGGAACAGGGCGAGCGGATGTTCCGGCCGCGCGAATACGCTGATAAATCGCCGGAACACCAGCTGAAAGCGGCCCTGTGCATCCTGTCGCGGCAGCTCGGGGACCGGCGGCTGTTCGCCGATGATGTGCTTCAATTCCGGGACGAGATCAACAATGAGCCGACCGTTCGGTTCGAGCGCCTCGAGCAGCGCCTCCCGCCATTGCCGCAGCTCCGCTTCGGTCTTGCTCAAAAGCGGGCGGATCAGGCTCTGCAAGGCCTGCGCAAGGGTGGCGTAGGGGATGTCGCGCTTGTATTGGTCAAACTTGCCCGATGCAAAAAAACCGCGGGGCAGAACAAGTGGCTTATGAAGCTCGTTGACGACCGCGGACTTGCCGATGCCGGAGTATCCGGAAACCAGCACCAACTCCGGCCTGCCGCCGGCGACGATACGGTCGAAGGAGGCAAGCAGGGTATCGATCTCGGCTGTCCGACCATACAATTTCTCGGGGATCAGCAGCCGGTCCGGAGTGTCGTGTTCCCCGGGCGGGAATTCGTCGATATCGCCTCGGGTTTCCCATTCAGCAAGGCAACGCAGTAGATCGCTCTCGGCGCCTGCAGCCGTCTGGTAACGCTCCTCAGCAGTCTTGGCGAGCAGCTTCATAATGATCGCAGAGACGGAGGCTGGGAGGTTTTTTAACCGCTCGCTGGGCGGCGCCGGTGGTCTTGCAATATGGCAGTGCACCCATTCCATCGGATCGGCCGCCGTGAAGGGCAGAACGCCCGTGAGCATCTGGTACAGCGTGACGCCGAGGGCGTAGAGATCGCTGCGGGCGTCGACCGAACGGTTCATCCGCCCGGTTTGTTCGGGTGCCATGTAGGCAAGCGTACCGGCGATGGTCTCGGGCGGCTCGGGCGCCTGCCGCTCGCGGGACAGGCGCGATGCGATGCCGAACCCGGTGAGCCGCACGTGTCCATCCGCGCAGTCCACCACAATATTAGCTGGCTTGATGTCTTTGTGGATGAGCCCGCGCTGATGAAGCTTGCCCAGAGCCGAGCTAACAGCGATAGCAAGGCGCAAGAAGCGTCCTACCTCCATGGGCCCAACGAGCAAACGATCGAGCGGCTCCCCGCCCGGATCATCGAGCACCAGCGCGGTCCGACCGGCGTCGCGCATGAGGGCCAGCGGCCGCGCCGCCCATGCCCCGTCGAGCTCATCTTTCAGTTCGTATTCGTGCGTGAGGCGATCGAGTCTTGTCCGAGACGGGTGGTCGGCGGCAGGGGCAACAAGCAGTACGGCGAGGCGGTTGCCATTGTCGTCCAGTCGCCAGCCACGGCTGAACACGCGCTCGCCGTCCTCCCACAACACCTGAGAGCTACCATCCGAGTACGCGACGTTCAGCGGCTGCTGCACCATCTGTCAGACTCCGGCGTCGAGCTTCGGCTTGAAGTCGGCTGATCAAGCTCTTCGCGTGCCGCACGCGCGGCCCCTCTCCAGCCTGGAGAAATCGTACTCCATCGCCCGAGAAATGCCAGCCGCCCTCCATCTTGCCGGGTACGGCGGACGCGGATCCTCCTTCGTTTAGCAGCAATTTGGAGCGATTTACCCGCCCTGAGGGTGCCGAGACTCGAGCTGGAACTCAGCCATCCCGAGCGCCAGCTGACGCAGCTCACCGATCTTGGAACGGAAATCCTTCCGATGCTGGCGCGCATGCTGGCCTCGGCAGAGACGGTACGTCGTCGAGCCCAGGCGCGTGAGCTATGGCGGAATCTGGGTGATGACGGCCTGAGAAGGGCGGCGTATCGAGGCGGGTAACCAGCCAGCCAGAACCTCACATGGGATGGTTCGTGTCAAGGCCATCAATCGCAATGCATCAGCAG
>NZ_JBVAPG010000109.1:0-28662 GCF_055413685.1 Bradyrhizobium sp. LeoA1Lang
GCCTCGCGCATCCCATCTTGGCCAGCGATCATCCGATCGCATCAAACAGGCCGGACATATGGATGCAAGCGATCCGATCACCTCAAAAGCTCTTGTGCCACGGGGGCCGTCCACATATGGGTCCCGGATCGGCGTTCGCTTGCGCTCACTTGTCCGGGACGACGGAGGTTTTCTCCTTCCCGCTGGCGGAACGCCGCAGTCGTCGCTACATTACCCCTGCGAAGCTGCGTTGCGCGTCAGGAGCTATATATCCCCGGGGCCTTATCGATCCTTTAGGGAACTGTCCCTGGCCGGGTCCGTGGACCCGGACATATGGTGCCCACCTACTTTCGTAGGGAACTCCGGGATCGAACGCTTCAACGGCCTCTGCGGCTTCGCGCTCTGTTTTTTACTGTTGATGCCGGCCGTCGTGTCGCGGCGGTTAGGTTGTGTATTGATGTCATCACTCCGCGAAGGCGGGGTATCCAGTACGCTGCGGCCTCGCCGTCAAAGTACCAACGTCTCTGGAATACTGGATCATCCGCCTGCGCGGATGATGACAGCGCAACAGGGGTAATCGCATGCGCGCCATCTCTCCGAAGGCTGAGCTCCGCAGCGCTGCGCTCACCCGACGTGATGCGCTGAGCGAAGAGGAGCGGACTGCGGCCGCTGCGAAGATGGCCAAGCGCGGCCTGCCGTTTGAGATCGCCCCGGGCACGGTCGTCTCCGGCTATTCACCGATCCGCAGCGAGATCGATCCGATGCCGCTGATGCTTGCGCTTGCCGCGCAGGGCGCGCAGCTTGCGCTGCCGGCGGTCACTGCGCGCGGCCACTCCCTGCTATTCCGCACCTGGGCCAAAGGCGACCGGCTGACGCTTGGCGCGCTCGGCATCCCCGAGCCGTCGCCGGCCGCGGCCGAGCTGGTCCCCGACATCATGCTGGTGCCGCTCGCCGCCTTCGACCGGATCGGCCACCGGATCGGCTATGGCGCCGGCTATTACGACTTCACCTTCACCCATCTGCGCAAGGCCAAGCACGTGATCGGCATCGGGCTTGCCTTCGCAGTGCAGGAAATCAAGGCGGTTCCGGCTTTGTCGCACGACGTCGCGCTTGATTATGTGCTAACGGAGCGCAAGACGTTCGATTTCCGGGAGTAGCCTGATTTGCGTATTCTCTTCGTCGGTGATGTGGTCGGCAAGACCGGCCGCACCGCCATCTCAGAACATCTTCCCCGCATGATCCGTGACTGGTCGCTCGATCTCGTCATCGTCAATGGCGAGAATGCCGCCGGCGGCTTCGGCATCACCGAGGCGATCTACCAGGACTTCCTGGATGCCGGGGCCGACGCCATCACGCTCGGCAACCATGCGTGGAATCAGAAGGAAGCGCTGGTGTTCATCGAGCGCGCCCCGCGCCTGATCCGCCCGTTGAATTTTCCGCGCCACGCGCCGGGCCGCGGCGCCACGCTGGTCGACACAAAGAACGGCAAGCGTGCGCTCGTCATCAACGCGATCGGCCGCATCTTCATGGAGCCCTCCAACGATCCCTTCGCCGCGGTCGAGCGCGAACTCGAGGCCTGTCCGCTGCGGCAGGCGGCGGATGCGATCGTGGTGGATTTCCACGGCGAGGCCACCTCCGAGAAGCAGGGCATGGGCTTCTTCTGCGATGGCCGCGTCAGCCTCGTGGTCGGTACCCACACCCATGTGCCCACCGCCGATCACCAGGTGCTGCCCGGCGGCACCGCCTATATGACCGACGCCGGCATGACCGGCGATTACGATTCCATCATCGGCATGCAGAAGGAAGAGCCGCTGCAGCGCTTCCAGACCGGCATCCCCTCCGGCCGCTTTGAGCCGGCCGCCGGCGAAGCGACGCTGAGCGGGGTTGCGGTCGAGACCGACGACGCCACCGGCCTTGCGCTCCGCGTTGCGCCGGTACGCGCCGGTGGTCGGCTCGAGCCGGCCGTGCCGGGGTTTTGGGTGAGCTAATTCGGAACCGCGCGTCGACTGCGAACGGGTCGCGCTGACGTGCGCGATACCGCCTCTTCGACCTGATTTCGTTTGTACGATCTCACCCGAAATGTTGCATCCGAATTGATGGCTCGGCTTTTCACGCATACGGCGTGACATTGCCTCACGGTCGGGAGGGGTCCGTCGCATTGCGCGGAGCGATCCCGGCCAGGGAGGCGACTATGAAGTTCGATTGGATGTCGGACAGCATCCGGCTGCATGATCAGCCGCTCCATTATCCCTGGGATGATGGAGATGGCAGCAGCTATGGTACCAAGTTCTCGCCGGCTCGTTTGCATCATCTCGCGACCGATGGCCATGGCGACGCCGGCGGCTCCTCGTTCGGCTCGCCCTCTCATGCGTCCGTCACGTCTCTCGATTCGACTGGAGATGGAGGCGGCAGCCTTCATGGCAACGCGGATGTCCACCAGCCCAACAAGGCGCAGGCCGATCAGCTCGGCGGCAATGGCGGCGGCGACAACGCGGCGGGCGGCGGCATTCCCGCACACCAATCCAATTCCGGCAAAAGCGACATCGGGACAATCGATATGGGGGCGAACGAGGCCGGCAACGGCGGAGACGGATTTTTTTATGGCGGCATCATTCATGCCTCCCTGGTGATCTATCAGCCGATCAACATCGCGGTATCCGTGGGATATGGTTCAATCGCCATCGCTGAGCAGACCAACGATGTGAATATCAACCAGTCCGCCCTGCAGATGGCGGGCATCGGAGGACATGGCGGCGACGGCAACATTGCCGCCGGCGGAAACGTCGACCTCTCTTCCTCCGGCTCCGGCGGGATCACGACAGGCGACAATCACGCCGGTAACGGCGGCGACGGTCATTTCCTTGGAACGCTGCTGGACGCGCCCGTTGTCATCTACCATCCCGTCAACTTCGCGTTTGCGGCTCCCGGTGGCAGCGCGCACGCCAGCCAGTCGAACACGGTGGAGATCGATCAGTCCGCCCTGCAGATCGCGGGGATCGGCGGGCAGGGCGGAAACGGCAATGCCGCCAGCGGCGGCGATGTATCCGTGCACAGTCAATCCAGCGGCGGTGGAAGCGGCGCGAACCAGATCGACACCGGCGGCAATCAGGCCGGCAACGGCGGCGACGGGCAATTTCATGGTGACCTCGTCCACAAGTCCGTCGCCGTCTATGATCCCGTCAACATCTCGGTCGCGGGATATAATTCCACCAGCCAGGTGTACCAGCTCAACGACGTGCATCTGGATCAGTCCTCGTTCCAGATGGCCGGTGTCGGGGGCGACGGCGGCAGTGGCAATGTCGCGGCGGGCGGCAGCGCCGGGATCATCTCTGCACTCCTCGGCGGCGGCTCGGATGCGATCGCAACCGGACACAACAGCGCGGGCAATGGAGGCAGCGGCCACTTCTCCGGCAGTCTCATCGACGTCAGCGTCGCGATCTATGCTCCGATCAACATCGCCATCGCCGGGCCGCATTCGACAGCCGAGGCGGACCAGATCAACAATGTCCATATCGATCAGAGCACGGTTCAGATCGCTGGAATCGGCGGGAACGGCGGTCACGACAATCTTGCGCTGGTGGGCGGCGATGTCGCGATGCATCTGTTGTCCGATCTTCATTTGATCGGATAGGGCGCCGAATTTCGACAGGGCATGTAATCCTTTCGGGCGTAGTCTGCTGAACCGAATGACATCCCATTTGGCATCTATCGCGCGCACGTCGACGGGAGACAAACTCGCATCGCGCATCCGCTTCCAGGACAGGGAGGAATGTCGCGCGAGGTAAACTCACCACGGAGGCTCAAATGTCGAAAGGCAAGGGATTTTTCAAGGTGTCCGATTCGATCGATTTCAAGTCGATCGACACGGGCGGTCAGAGCGTCGGAAACGGCGGCGACGGCTATTTCAAGGGAAGCATCAGCAATTCACCATCGATCAAGTTCGATCCATCGAACAAGGCTGAAGGCTCTGACGTGCACGTCAAGACCGGCGATTACGTCAGTCAAAAGGCATCCTGGGATGCCGACGCCGGCGACGCGAAGGCGTCGAAGTACTCGAAGGCTTATGGCGGAGACGCTAAGTCGAACGGCGATCAGAGCTCGTCCAGCGGGTACGACACCTCCAAGGTGTATGCCAACACGACGGCGCATCAGTCGAACTACCTGAAGGCGGACATGCATCAGGAAGTCGCCGCGGGCATCGGCGGCGATGGCGGGAGTGACAACCTCGGCATGGGCGGCGACGTTGACGTCCATATTGGTTAGTACGTTCTGATCAGCGGCCTCATTGAGGCGGCTGAGGCCGGCGGTCCGTGCCGCCGGCCTCAGATCTCCCGCAAAACGATCCGCGCAAAAGGTCAAGCCTTGAAGCTCTGGCGGTGACGATCATGCTGGTGCCGCTGCTTCGGTTAAGTCTGCTGCAGACGCCCTGGACGCCGTTGCAGGCGGCGCTGCGGACCTGCGCAGGCTCGCTCGGGATCGTGTTCGCCTATAGCTGCAGTTACAATCTGCTGCTGTTCGCTCCCTCGATCTATCTGCTCCAGATCTACGACCGCGTGCTCCCGAGCCGGAGCAATGAAACGCTCCTGTTGCTCACTTTGATCGTTGCGCTCACGGTCGTGGTGGGCGGGGTGCTTGACGCGCTACGTCGCTCCGTATTGGGGCGCTTGGGTGCCTGGCTGGAAGAGCGGCTTCGTCCCACCGTGCTCTCCGCCTGCCTCGACCATGCTTTCCGCAACGATTCAGCGCGCGCTTCGGATGCCTATCGCGATCTCACGGCCGTGCGTCAGTTCGTTGAATCCGGCGCGTCCCTGACGCTGCTCGATGCGCTCTGGATCCCGCCGTTCCTCGCCGTGCTGTTTTTCGTGCATCCCCTGCTTGGAGGCATTGGCGCCTGCAGCGTGTTGTTTCTGTTCGGCCTCACGGTTGTCGGCGATCTCCTCACCGAAAACGCGCTGGCGAAATCCGCGATTGCCCTGTCCAGAAGCTACGGCCGCCTTGCGACGGTGGTCGGCAGCGTTCACCTGATCCGCAGCATGGGAATGCTCGACGACGTGGCACGCCGCGTCTACCTGGATGCGCGCCATGCGCAAAGCGAGTACGACCTGGCACAGCGGCGGAACGAGATCATCATGCTGATCGCCAAGCCGACGCGTTCGCTGGCGCAGGTCCTCATCATGGGCGCCGCCGCGTGGCTCGTCCTCGACCACGGCAAGAGCGCGGCGATCATCTTTGTCACGATGCTGATGTTCAGCCGCGCGCTGGCGCCGGTCGAAGGCGCCGTTGCAAGCTGGAAGGCGCTGAAGAGAGCGCTGGATGCCTATCAGCGGCTGACCAATGTCCTTGCCGCCGTTCCACCTACGACAGAAAACACGGACTGTCCGCCGGAACAGCCGAGGGGCGATCTTATCATCGACAATATCGGCGCGAAGGTTTCGGAAGGCGCGTGGTTTCCCATCAAGACCGTCTCGTTCCGTCTCGCGCGCGGAGAGTGCCTCGGCATCATCGGTCCGTCCGGCTCCGGCAAGTCCACGCTCGCAGGCATCATTGCCGGAATCCTGTTGCCGGGGCAGGGGCGCGTCCTCCTCGGTGAGACCGACATCTCGGTCCTGCGCGGAGGGCGGCAGGGCCGTTACCTCGGCTATCTGCCTCAGGATATCGATCTCGTCGGAGAAACGATCAAGGATATCATCGCGCGGCTGGACGACGCCGATCTGCCAAAGGTCATGCATGCCGCCAAGCTCGCCGGGATCCATGAGAGCATCCTGCGGCTGCCGCTGGGATACGACACGGTTGTCACCAATGGTGGGAGCGTATTCTCGCGCGGATTTCGCCAGCGCCTGGGGCTCGCGCGGGCATTTTTCGGAGAGCCACGGCTGGTCGTGCTGGATGAGCCGAATGCCAGCCTGGACTACACCGGCGAGCGCGTGCTGTTGGATGCCATCGAACAACTGAAGATCGCCAGCGTCACGGTGGTCATCGTCACGCACCGGATGGGCATCCTCGCGGCGACGGACAAGATCGCTATCATGCAGGACGGCGCCGTCACGGCGTTCGGTGAGAGCGACGACATCTTCGAGCGGCATTTGAGCCGGCCGCAAGTGGCTTCTCAAGTAGCTTCGCAGGAGACGGCTGTCCCGTGATCGCAAATCTACGAGCCCTCGTGCGGTTACCACCCGCCATCCTGCCGAAGCGCGAGACCGGGGTGGTGATCACAGCGATTGACGAATTCGAGCGGCGGCAGTTTCCGTGGTGCGCGGAGCCGACGCAGGCCTCGCCGCGCTACAGGCTCGGCCGCGTCACCCTGGCAGGCAATCTATTGGTCGTCGGCTTTGTGCTGGGTCTGGGAATCTGGTCGGCCTTTGCTCCGCTTGAAAGCGCGGCGATCGCGTCCGGCGTGGTCGAATCGGAATCGAGCCGGAAGACGATCCAGCACCTCGAGGGCGGCATCATCAGGAAAATTTTGGTTGCCGACGGCGATGCCGTGAGTGCGGGACAGACGCTGATCGCGCTCGAGGACACCAGGGCTCGCGCCGAGGTGCAAAGCCTGCAGGGGCAGTTGTGGGATGCGGCCGCGCGTGAGGCAAGGCTTCTGGCCGAGCAGCAGGGGCAGGAGCTGATCTCGTTTCCGGTCTGGCTCGACAGGATCCGAAGCACGAGCGGTTCGGTCGATTCCGTCCTGACCGCACAGCAAAACATCTTTGAAACACGCCGGCAGGTGTTCCAGTCCCAGGCGACCATCCTCAGGGAAAAACGGCTTCAGGTCGCAAAGGAGATCGAGGGGCTCAAGGCGCAGGAGGACGCGGTGGCGCAGCGCGCCGCGATCGTGCGCGAAGAGCTCGACATGGTGACTATCCTGGTCAACAAGGGACTCGAGCGCCGTCCGCGCCTGTTGAACCTTGAGCGGGAGCTGGCCGATATCGAGGGACGGCGGGGCGAGATCATTGCGCATATTTCGCGCGCCAAACAGGTGATCAGCGAATCGCAGGCGACGCTCCTGAAGCTGGAAAGCGACCGGCAGAACGAGATCGCACAGTCATTGCGCGAGGCGCAGAACCAGGGATTTCAACTGCGCGAAAAATTGCTGGCGGCGCAGGACCAATTGGCCCGAACGGAGGTCAAGGCACCCGAGGACGGGGTGATAACCGACCTGCGGGTTCATACGCCGGGCGGTGTTGTCGGGGCCGGCGCTCCGCTGATGGATCTGGTGCCCCGGCAGGACAGGCTGGTCGTGATCGCACGCCTCAAGCCGGAGGATATCGACGTGGTTCATCCGGGGCTGAACGCCGACGTGCATCTCTTGCCCTACAATCAGCGTCGCGTCCCGCGTCTCAAGGGAACGGTGATGCATGTATCGGCCGACCGCCTGCTCGACAAGCGCACCGACCAGCCCTACTACGCGACGAAAATCCGCGTCCAGGATTCCAAGATCGTCGAGAATGGCTTGAAGATCATTCCGGGAATGCCGGCCCAGGTGTTCATAACAACCGGGCGCGGCACCGTGGCGATCTACGCTTTGAGGCCCCTGCTCGACAGCTTCCACACCGCCTTCAGTGAAGATTGAGCTGCGGGACAGCCAAATCAGGATGACGAGAATGCACCGGGCTCCGGTCCACGGTGACCGGTCGATCTTGCGCGCCAGCGCAGCACTGCCTCGGTGCGATTGCGAGCGGCACATTTCCGCATGATGTGGTGAATGTGCATCTTCACCGTGTTTTCCGAAAGCTTCAGTTTGGCGGCGATCAGCTTGTTGGGCAGGCCGAGTTCCAATTCCGCCAGCACGTGTTGCTCGCGAGGGGTGAATTCGATCTGCTCCTTGTTCGCCAGATATATCGGCGCCAACGGGCCAGGGTAGATCGGCTCGCAGCTAGAGGACCCGTCCTGCCCTTCAATTGAAAGCGGCCTGTAGACCCCGCCGGCGAGAACAAGACGCAAGCCGGCGACAGCGAGCTCGACCGGGATCGAGGTTGGAAAGAAGCCTCTGATGCCCCGATGCAGGGCCGCGAGCGCGGTGGCTTCGTCGTCCCGGTTACAGAAGATGCCGATCGAGGCGTTGGGGCAGCAATCGGCGAGAAGCGCGAGATCGCCGGCGACGGAGGGATCAGCCACCGACTTGTCCCCGATGCTGAGCGTCGCCAGCCGAACGTCTCGTCCCGTCGCGCAGCCGAGAGTGTCGGTCGTGGCCATTTCGACGATTTCGAATCCGATCAGCTCCTGCCTGAGAATGTGCAGAATGCAGGTCCGCGCCAGCGTGAGCGGATCGATGATGAGCAGGACCGGCAACGGCAGCGATCCGTTGAGCCGCTCTGCAGCAGAGACAAGGTCGTCCATAATATCCCCAATTGAAGGAATTGCTGCCCTACCCCAATCATTTCCATGCCAATGACTAGAGCATGATCCGGAAAAGTGGAAACCGGTTTTCCCCCGCGACAAACGCGAAGCGTTTGCGCAGGAAGATCATGCTCAAACAAGAGATGAGATCATGATCCGATTCCGTCTAATCGGGTCATGATCTAGCGTCGCGCAACCGGCCCATGGCATAAGCCTTTCGCCGATCGAGCGCGCATGTAGGTCACCGGTATCCGCTTTCCCGGTGTCACGCCTCAGTTACAAATATTCCGATATGCGATCGCCGCGGCTGAGTCCGCTTTGCCGTCGACGACGTAGACGTCATCCTCCTTCACGAGATACAGAAATGGCTTCTCCCCGGTGTCCTCGCCCGACGCCTTTTTTCCCCTGACATGACCGCAGATCGTGTCCACCCGCCGCCCCAGCGTATTCTTCCTGATTGCCCGCTTCGCGTCGGTGAACTCGGCCGACTCCGGATTTTCCATTTTTGCGGCGACCGACATCTTCGCCTTGCCCAGGACGGCCTCGGACGTCTCAGCAGCGGGGGCGCGGTCCGCCATCGCCTTCGGCGGCGGGTTCTTGCCACGCGCGACCCGTGTGTCCCGGCGGGGTGGTGATCGCTTGTCGGGCTTCGTCGCCGTTGCAGCCTTCGTTGTCTTCGCCACAGCATTGGGCGTGGGCGCGCTCGCCTTCGGCTCCGTTGCAGGAGGCGCGCTCCCATCGAAACAGATTTTCGACCCGCACATCTGCAAGTTCGCCTGGGTGGACACAGGCATGCCATAGCCGATCAGCATTCCTGCCACCAAGCCAATGAGAAGCAGTCCCATGCAATCCCCCTCCTCGGGGTAGGGCAGACTTCCACTCGCACTTCTTGCGACTTGATTTTGCGCTGATCCTCTATGTGTCCCGCAAAAGCGTTAAGCGCGCATTAAGCGTCGAACCATTGTTCAGCCGCGCTCCTGCATGGTTAACGCGGCGAGGACAAATGTCCGGAGCGAGCAGGCACAAAGCGCATGATCTGCTGCACAAGATCCGTGGGACGTTTGATCAGGATCTGCGCTCTGGGCGCTGGGCCCGTGATGCTGTAAAGCCGATCGTCATGCCAGACCTGACCCAACTTGCGCTGTACTTCGCCGCGGCATTAATGCTCGCCGTCACGCCCGGTCCGGGCATCTTCTACGTCGCTGCACGCACGCTCGCCGGCGGCCGTGCGGAAGGCGTGGCCTCCAGCGTTGGCACCGGGTTGGGTGGCATGGTCCACGTCGTCGCGGGCAGCTTGGGCGTTTCTGCCATCGTGCTGGCGAGCGCGGAACTGTTCACCGCGCTGAAGCTGATCGGTGCCGCCTATCTGATCTGGATAGGCCTTCGCACTTTCCTGTCCGCCCGCCGGGACACGTCGGCGGGTTTGAACGGTGGAACCGTCGCACCGCCGATCGGACCGCGGCGGGCGTTTCGTGAAGGCGTGCTGGTCGAGGCGCTGAACCCGAAGACAGCAGCCTTCTTCCTTGCCTTCGTTCCGCAGTTCGTGGACCCGGCCGAAGGCCACGTCGCTGTGCAGTTCGTCGTGCTTGGCTTCGTGTCGGTTGCGCTCAACACCCTCGCCGATATCGTGGTCGCCTTTGCGGCGAGCCGCATCCGCGAAGGCGCAGCAACACGTCCCGCGTTGATCCGCCGCCTGCGAGAGGCGTCGGGAGCTGCGATGATCGCTCTCGGCATCGGCCTCGTTCTGGCGAAGCGCCCAGCCGACTGATTGCCGGGCTGCGCTGCTTTCACGACCTGCCACCGCTCGATGGTCTTGTAGCGCTTCCTGGTCTAGCATGAAGCCCGGGGCGGGATCTCATCCCGTGGACGGTGATCGTGCGGTCCGACCGTGAAGCTCCAGCGCATACAAGGGGCGGAGCCATCTCCCTCGGCGGCGTCGGGTCCCCGTGGCGGCCATGGGCCGTGCTGGCGTGGGCCGCGCTGCTCTCCGCGCTGTTCTTGGCAATTCTCGTGTCGTTCAGACCGGCGGTCCCGGTCATCTGGGGCGACACGCCGCCCTTCGTGGAATCCGCGCTGCGCACGCTCGGGGCAGGACAGCCGATCGTGGCGGGTGGGCGCGATCCGGGCTACCCGACATTCCTGGCCATGACGTTCGCGTTCGGAGGCGACCTCGGAACAGTGGTGCGTCTGCAGCAGGCGGCCTGGGCCGCTCTGATGCTGGCGCTTGCGATAACCGCGCAGACGGCGACGCGCAGCGCCGTCGGGCTGGTGCCGATCATCCTGGTCGCGATCTATCCGGGCCTGCTGCTGTTCACGAACGTTCTCACCGCGGACCTTCTCTTCGCGGTCTTCCTCAATCTGGCAACGGCCGGATTGCTCGTTGCCGCCTGCGTCGATGGAGCGGCGCGATGCTGCGCGGTCGTTGCTTCCATCCTGTGCGCGGCGGTCGCGGCGTGCCTGAGATCGCAGGGACTCCTCGTTCCGATCGCTGCCATCCTGGTAGGCGTGCCTCTCGCGCGGCCGGCCACGCCCGCGCGCCTTGCGGTGATGGCCGTCTCCGTCGCCGCAGCGCTGGCGCTCCTCCTCGCCGGCTCCCGGTTCGGAGCTTCCAACTCCGACCAGGCCTCGGCCGTGTTCGTCCCCAAGACACTGTTCTGCAATCACCTGAACATCGTGCTCGCAAGCGATGCCGCGCGACGCGAGATCGTATCGCAGGCGGGCGACCGCGCCGATGCCACGATGGCGCGGCTTGCCGCCGACTTCGCCGCGGAGCCGGGCCGCTGGCCCGTGCTCGGGTTCTTCGGCGACGCGTGCCTCTTCGACACCGAACTGGATCGGGATCTCGCCGATAACACCGGAAATGCGGTCAGTGCGGCGGCAGCCTATCGGCGCATCTTCCTGGCCGCCCTGCGCGACCGGCCGCTGGCCTACGCAGGCAAGTTCGTCCGTCAGATGGCCTATGGCCTCGCGTCGGCATGGCCGCCTTATGGACTCGAGCCTGTCATACCGGTGTCCAGCGACGACGTGCCGCACGTGTCCGAGATCATGGCGCGGCACGGCCAGGCGGCCCACCCGATCGATCTGCAGGGCGGTCCGGTTCGGATCAGCCTGTTGTCCGATTTCCCTGTAATCTCTGCCTATTTCTTCAAGGCGTTGTCCGCTGCCTTCGTTATCGCCGTTATATTCTGGACGGTGGCCGCCGTGCGGCGCCGGCACCCAGCTTTCGTGACGCGCGCAGGCATCGTGGTCGTGATGTGGGCGGCTTCGATCGCGACCGCCGCCGCCGCTCACACCCTCGACGTCTCGCGATATCTGATTCCTGCAGTGCCGATGGTGGGCCTCATGCTGTCCCTTTTTGCCGTCGAACTGACCGAGACGATAGGAGCTGATCACGCGGCCTCTGTTCGCGGATTCCCGTAGCCCGGGTGGAGCGAAGCGCAACCCGGGGCATCTCTGTCAACATCTACCGGCGGTCCCGGGTTACGCTGGCGCTTCACCCGGGCTACGGCACAAGGCTTATTGCGCCGTCTGCTGGCGCAGCTCCGCGACATCCTTCGCGGTGAGCTTCGAGCCCTTGGCGCCGAAACGGGCAGTGACATAGTTGGCGACCGCGGCGATCTCGTCATCCGAATAGGCGTTGCCGAACGCCGGCATCGAGAGCGCGCCGTCGGGCGTGGTGCGCTTGGTGCCTGACAGCACGATCTGCGCGACGTTGGTGGCCGCCGGATCGTTGACCGCCCACGAACCGGTCAGCGTCGCCGTCGGCGACACCAGGCTCTCGCCGGTCCAGCCGTGGCAGCTTACGCAGGCGCCCTCGAACACGATTTTGCCGCGGGCATCCGCCGTCACGCCTTCCTTGTGCGAGGCGGGCGCGGCGGGCGCCGTGGTCGCGGGCAGGTCGGGCGAGGGCTGCGGCGGCACGCTGCGCAGGTAGACGGCGATGGCGCGGACGTCTTCCGGCGCGAGCTGGCTCAGGCTGTTATCGACTGCTTCGCCCATCGGCCCGGAAGCGGCGCCGTGGCCGAGCGCATGGCCGGTCGAGAGGTAGGAGACGAGCGCCTCATCGCTCCAATTGCCGAGGCCGGTGGCCTTGTCGGAGGAGATGTTGAAGGCACGCCAGCCCGCGGTCACGGCGCCGGCAAATTTCTTGCGGTTGTCGAGCGCGAAGCCGAGATTGCGCGGCGTGTGGCACTCGCCGCAATGGGCGAGCGCCTCGGCGAGGTAGGCGCCCCGATTCCATTCCGGGCTCTTTGAGGTGTCGGGCGCAAAGCGCGTGTCCGGGTTGAACACCGCCGACCAGAACAGCATCGCCCAGCGCTGGTTGAACGGGAACGCCAGCGTATTCTCCGGCGCCGGCGCGCGCATCGGCGGCAGGCTGAACAGATAGGCCTTCACCGCCAGCACGTCCGCATCCGTCATGTAGGTGTAGGACGCATAGGGCATCGCTGGATAGAGCATCGCGCCGTCATGGCGCTTGCCGCGCTGGACCGCGTTCAGGAAATCCTGGTCGCTGTAATTGCCGATGCCGGTTTCCTTGTCGGGGGTGATGTTGGTCGAATAGAGCGTGCCAAACGGCAGCTTGAAGGCCAGCCCGCCGGCATATTCCTTCTCGCCCGGCTTGGTGTGGCAGACCATGCAGTCCGCCGCCTTGGCCAGATATTCGCCGCGCTCAACCTGGCTCGCTTTCTCCAGCGCCACTGGCGCGCCGGTCGGCTTGCCGGCGCGGTAGTCGGCAACGGCCACCTTGTTGCCACCGGAGAAATCAAGCGGGCCGGGACCGCGGACGATCCAGACGCCGACCGCCACCGCCGCGATGACGATCACGGCAAGGCTCAACAGGATACGCATTGCCGGCCTCATGCCTTCTTCCCCACGGCGATCAGCGAACGGTCGATCGGCATCCGCCGCAGCGCTACGCCAGTTGCGGCAAGAATCGCGTTGCGCAACGCCGGCGGTCCGGCATTGACACCGGTCTCGCCGATGCCGCCGGGCGGCTCACCGCTCTTGACCACGTGCACCTCGATCTTTGGCATCTGGTCGATGCGCAGCATGCGGTAGTCATGGAAGTTGGACTGCTGCACGCGGCCCTTGTCGATGGTGATCTCGCCATAGAGTGCCGCCGTCAGCCCGAAGATCAATCCGCCCTCGAGCTGCGCCTTCACGGTATCAGGATTGACGGCGATGCCGGTATCGACCACCGAGACGACACGGCGCAGCCCCACTTCGCCCATCTCGTCGATCTCGGCCTCGACCACGGTCGCGATGAAGGTCTCGAACGACGGCTGCAGGCAGACGCCGCGGCCGACGCGCGGCGGCAGCGGCTGGCCCCAATTGGCCTTCTCCGCGGCGGAGTTGAGCACCGCCAGTGCCCGCGGCTTGCTCGCCAGCATGGCGCGGCGGAATTCCACCGGGTCCTTGCCGGCCTTGCGCGCCAGCTCGTCCATCGCGCATTCGACCGCGAACACGTTGTTGTTCGGGCCGACGCCGCGCCAGAAGCCGGTCGGCACCGCCGGCGGCTCGGCACGGACATATTCGACATGGAAGTTCGGGATGTCGTAGGGTGCATCGACCGCGGCGTCGACCGCGTCGATGTCGATGCCCTTCTGGAACGCCGGCGGCAGCCAGCGTGCCAGCACCGCCGAGCCGGCGACCTTGTATTTCCATGCCGCCACCTTGCCATCGACCAACGTCGCGGTGACGGTGTCGCGATAAACAGGGCGATAGACGTCGTGCTGGATGTCCTCCTCGCGGGTCCACACCACCTTCACAGGGTAATCGACCTGCTTGGCGATCCTCACCGCGGCAACGACCATGTCCGGCTCCAGCTTGCGGCCGAAGCCGCCGCCGAGCAGGTGGTTGTTGACTATCACCTTCTCGACCGGAAGGCCGGCGGCCTTCGCTGCTTCCGACTGCACCCGGCTCACGATCTGCGTGCCGGTCCAGACCTCGCAAGAATCCGGCTTGACATGGACGGTGGCGTTGATCGGCTCCATCGACGCATGCGCCAGGAACGGCATCTCGAAGCTGGCTTCGAACTTGTCACCGGTCGCAAGCCCCTTGGCGATGTCGCCGACCGATTTCGCAACCGCGCCGTCCTTCTCGCTGGCGGCGCGCAGATGCTGCCAGATTTCCTTCGAGCCGATCTTGGCGTTCGGCCCTTCGTCCCATTCGATCTTGAGCGCTTCGAGGCCCTTCTTCGCCGCCCACATGTGATCGCCGATCACGGCGACCATATCGTCGAGCACCACGATCTTGCGCACACCGGGGACTTTCGTCGCGGCGGTATCGTCGACCTTGGCGACCTTGCCGCCGAACACCGGGCAGGCGGCGACGGTCGCAAACTTCATGTCCGGCAGCAGCGCATCGATGCCATAGACAGCCTTGCCGTTGACCTTCTCCGGCGTATCCAGCCGCTTCAAGGGCTGGCCGATATAGACGAAATCCTTGGGGTCCTTGAGCGGGACGTCCTTTGGCGGCGTCTGGCCCTGCGCGGCGAGCGCCAGCGCGCCATAGCCGAGCTTGCGGCCGCTGGCGGCATGGGTGACCTCGCCCTTGGACGCCGTGCAGCTTGCAGGATCGACCTGCCATTCCGCGGCCGCGGCCTGCACCAGCATGGCGCGCGCAGTGGCGCCAGCGGTGCGCAACGGCTTCCACCAGGCGCGGATCGAGTTGGAGTTGCCGGTCACCTGCAGGCCGAAGGTGGGGTTGCCGTAGAGCTTGTCGTTCGGCGGCGCGTGCAGCAGTGCGACCTTGGTCCAATCGGCATCGAGCTCCTCGGCGAGGACCATCGAAATCGAGGTGTAGGTGCCCTGGCCCATCTCGACCTGCGGCATGATCAGCGTGGTATTGCCGGTCTCGTCGATGCGGATGAACGCATTCGGCGCGAACTTGCCCGCGGTTACATCAGGCGGCTGCACCGGCTCGTTCATGGCATAGCTCGCCGCGCGCAGCGGCAGATGGAAAGCGAGCAAAAAGCCTGTGGTGAGCCCACCGGTGAGGAACGCGCGGCGCGAGACGCCGTCCGCGCTGTTTCTTTGGCGGAGTTTCTCTGCTGTCAGCATGATGAGCCTCCTACGACTGGCGGCCGGAAGCGGCTTGCTTGATCGCCTCGCGGATCCGTACATAGGTGCCGCAGCGGCAGATGTTGCCGGCCATCGCCGCATCGATATCGGAATCGTCGGGGTTCGGCGTCGCGGCCAAGAGCGCGGCTGCCGCCATGATCTGGCCCGACTGGCAATAGCCGCACTGGATCACTTCGAGATCGAGCCAGGCCTTCTGCACCTTCTCGCCGGCAGGCGAATTGCCGACCGCCTCGATCGTGGTCACCGCGCGGTCGCGCACCGCGCTCACCGGCAACACGCAGGAGCGCACCGCCTTGCCGTCGATATGCACCGTGCAGGCGCCGCATTGCGCGATGCCGCAGCCGAACTTGGTGCCGGTCATGCCTAAGATGTCACGCAGCACCCAGAGCAGCGGCATTTCGGGCGGCGCATCGAAGGATTTCTGTTCGCCATTGATGGTGAGTATCGTTGCCATAAGCATACCCCAAATTCAGCGGCCGCGGACAGCGGACGCGTCAACGAAACCGTATCGCATCGCGACGAGCTAGGAAGCGAAGACATATTCCGCAATTGCTAATTCGCGCTGACGATACATAAAATGACGGTCGTCATCACATAATCGCGTGCGTCATTCTAGGGGATGGAGGCGACAATCGATCCGGGCCGCACGAAAGAACCGTGCGTTTTGAAAAGACTGCGTGAAGTTCCGGGCAGTGCAGTGACTGCCCAGAAAAGCGGCCGTCAGAGCTTGTACGCCGTGCGGAAGCCGCCCCAGTGCCGGCCCCGTACGCGGACCGGCACGTCGATCTCGCGCATCATCACCATGTGGCCATTGCCCATGTCGCGGGCGTAGCTCTGGATCAGGTAGGCGCGCTGGTTGCGCCCGGCGGCGAGCCCGGCCGCGTCGTTGAAGATGCGGCGGTTGCGGCTATTGGCGGTGTTGTAGGCGACATCGCCCGGCCGCTGCGGGTGCGAATAGATCTTGTTGTGCACCGGCAGATAGCCGTTGCGGTCAATCATGGCGCAGAACGCCAGCCGCGGATCCTTGGCGAGGAAAGCCTCCTGGAACGGCGGCAGCGCGCGGTCGGCCCAGTCCAATATTCTTGTGCGGTACTGCACCGGATTGGTGCCGGACATCTCGACATAGTCGGTGTCGAACATGTCCTCGATCGTGATGGCGCTGCTCGCGATCCCGTTCTCGAAAATCCTGGTCAGCGCCACGCCGGCTTCCATCGCGCGCATCACGAACTCGGTGTTCTCGTCGCGGATCGCCCACAATTTGTCTTCGATCTTTTCGAGCAGCCCCAAGGTCAGCGCCTCGAAGCGCGCCTGCGCGCCGGCCTTGGTCTTGTCGGCGATCCGGATCTTGACCGCGCCGACATCTTCAAGCGTGGCGGCAAGGCTCTGGTGCAGTTGCAGCCGTTCGGCCTCCGGTCCTGAGATCAGGATGCCGTCCATGGATATCTCATAGACCGGCGCGGTGATGATGCTGCCGCGCGCTTGCATCTCGAGCTTGAGGCTACAGGGCAGCCGCTCGCCCTTGCGCGGGTCCTCGCGCTCGCCCTGCCGCAGCAGCACCGCGCAGCGCGATTTCAGCTTCTGGGCAAAGCTGGTCACCGCCCGGCCGGCCTGGGCGACGTCCTTGCCATGCGCTTCGGCCTCCCTGGTCGCATGATCGATCTCCGCGGCGCCGTCGCCGACCGCGACGATGAAGCTCGAGGCGGAGGCGGCATTCTGCGCGATCTCGCCGGTGGTCTTGCGCTGCTCGGTCACCGCGCCGCGGACATGCTCGAACACCGGGCGGATCGCCTCGATCGACTGCGCGATGCGGTGCACGGCATCGGCCGAGCCGGCGGCATCCCTCTGCAGCGCCTCGATCTTCCTGGTGATCTCTTCGGTTGCGCCCTGGGTCTGCACCGCCAGCGCCTTCACTTCGGTCGCAACCACCGCAAATCCCTTGCCGGCGGCGCCGGCGCGCGCGGCCTCGATGGTCGAGTTGAGGGCGAGCAGGGTGGTCTGCCGCGCGATCTGCGCGATCAGGTTGACGACATTGCCGATCGCGGCGGAGGATTCGCGGAGGCGGTCGACATTGGCGCGGGCTTCGCGCGCCGCGGCTCCGGCCTCGTCGGCGAGCCGGCCGGCGTCGCGGACCTGCGCGCCGATCCCTTGCGCCGAATCGGTGAACTTGTCGGCGGCCCGCGAGAAGGTCTCGGCCGTGGTCTGCGCCGCGTTGGTGCGGCCGGTCAGCGCATCCGTGCGCTCGCGGATGGTGGCAAGCGTCGCCGCGGTCGCCTCGGCCCCGCCGGCCACCGATTGGGCGGCGCGCTCGAGCTGCCGGATCATGCCGCCGAGCTCGAGTTCGAGCAGTTCCAGGATCTCCTGGGCCGAGCCGGTATCGGGGGAGGTGTTATCCTCTGGCGCTGGCACCGTTGCGGCCGGAACTTTCGGTTCGACAGCCGCCATCGGCTCCGACACTCGCTGGCGAAACAAACCGAACGCCGCCATTGGGGTTCTCTTGCAAGTTGAAACGGACTGTCAGATTCTCTCATTCGTAGGTGAAGTCGTGGTTAACGGCTGCCTGATTTTCCGGCAGGCGGCACGGCCGGCATGCCAGATCACGCCGCAAGTCTTTGATTTTGGCCTGTCGGGGGCCTATAACGCCGCGCCTCATCCCCTTTTTCGAAAGACGATTCCCAAGGGACCTCGCATGGCCGGCCATTCCCAATTCAAGAACATCATGCACCGCAAGGGCCGGCAGGATGCCCAGAAGTCGAAGCTGTTCGGCAAACTGGCCCGCGAAATCACCGTCGCGGCCAAGCTCGGCACCCCCGACCCCGCCATGAACCCCCGGCTGCGCGCCGCGATCGTTGCCGCGCGGGCGGAAAACATGCCGAAGGACAATATCGAGCGCGCCATCAAGAAGGCTGCCGGTAACGAGGGCGAGAATTATGACGAGATCCGCTACGAGGGCTATGGCCCCGGCGGCGTCGCCGTGATCGTCGAGGCCCTGACCGACAACCGCAACCGCGCCGCCTCCGACATCCGCTCGTACTTCACGAAGTCCGGCGGCAATCTCGGCGAAACCGGCTCGGTCGCCTTCATGTTCGACCGCACCGGCATCATCGAATATGACCACAAGGTCGCCTCTGACGACGCGATGCTGGATGCCGCGATCGAAGCCGGCGCCGACGACGTGGTGTCGAGCGAAAGCGGCCACGAGGTCTACGCTTCGCAGGAATCCTTCCGCGAGGTCGCCAAGGCGCTGGAAGGGAAATTCGGCGAGCCGCGCAAGGCGGCGCTGACCTGGAAGCCGCAAAACACCATCGCCGTCGACGACGAGACCGGCGAGAAGCTGTTGAAGCTGATCGACCTGTTGAACGAGCACGACGACGTGCAGAACGTCTTCGCCAATTTCGAGATCTCGGACGCCCTGATGGCGAAGATGGGCGGCTAGGCCCATCTCTCGTGAAGCCGTCATGGCCGGGCTTGTCCCGGCCATCCACGCGTTTCCGCGCGTGCTGAAGGACGTGGATGCCCGGGACAAGCCCGGGCATGACGGGGTGGGTGTGGTCGTCGCTTTCCCCGTGCATGACCTCCCCGTTTGTGTTTCGTTCTCGAAACGCAGCGGTTATCACTACCCCATGACAGTCCAGCCGATTCGCAAACCCACCCGCATCCTCGGCATCGATCCGGGCCTCCGCCGCACCGGCTGGGGCGTGATCGAAGTCGAGGGCAATCGGCTGGTTTTCGTCGGCTGCGGCTCGATCGAGCCGTCGGAACGGCTGCCATTGGCGAGCCGGCTGCTCGCGATCCATGAGGGGCTGGCTGCCGTGCTCGGCGACTACAGCCCCGAAGAGGCCGCGGTCGAGCAGACGTTTGTCAACAAGGACGGCGTCGCGACGCTGAAACTCGGCCAGGCCCGCGGCGTCGCCATGCTGGCGCCTGCAATGTTCGGCATCGAGGTCGCCGAATATGCGCCGAACCAGGTCAAGAAAACCGTCGTCGGCGCCGGACACGCCGAGAAGAACCAGATCGCCGTGATGCTGAAGATCCTGCTTCCCAAGGCCGAGCCGCAATCGCCCGACGCCGCCGATGCACTCGCGGTTGCGATCACGCATGCCCATCACCGCCAAAGCACCGCGCTGCGGCTGAGAGTAGCCAGCCTATGATCGGCAAATTGAAAGGCCTCATCGACTCCTACGGCGAGGACTACGTGATCCTCGATGTCGGCGGCGTCGGCTATCAGGTGCATTGCTCGGCGCGTACGCTGCAGGCGCTGCCCTCGCCGGGCGAGGCCGCGGTGCTCTCGATCGAGACCTATGTGCGCGAGGATCAGATCAAGCTGTTCGGCTTCCGCACCGACAACGAGCGCGAATGGTTTCGCCTGTTGCAGACCGTGCAGGGCGTCGGCGCCAAGGTCGCGCTCGCCGTGCTCGGCACGCTGCCGCCTTCCGACCTTGCGAACGCGATCGCGCTGCGTGACAAGGCGGCGGTGGCGCGCACGCCCGGCGTCGGCCCGAAGGTCGCTGAGCGCATCGTCAGCGAGTTGAAGGACAAGGCGCCCGCCTTTGCCAATGTCGATCCCGCCGTGGTCCATCTTGCCGGCGCCATCGACAATGAGCGCGCGCCGCGTCCGGTGACGGACGCGATCTCCGCCCTCGTCAATCTCGGCTACGGCCAGCCGCAAGCCGCCGCCGCCATCGCCGCCGCCTCGCGCAGCGCAGGCGAGCACGCCGAGACCGCGCAACTGATCCGGCTAGGCCTGAAGGAGCTCGCGAAGTGAATGCTCAGACCGTAGGGTGGGCAAAGCGGAGCGTGCCCACCATCAACACTCCGCTCGTCATGGTGGGCACGCTTCCGCCTTCGCTCTTCGAGCTACGGCGGACAAGTCGCTTTGCCCACCCTACGATCGGCACGGAGCCGGAGTCGTGAACCCGCCCTCCCGCATCGTCACGCCCGAGCGTCGTGCCGATGATGTCGGCGACACGGCGCTGCGTCCGCAATCGCTGTCTGAATTCGTCGGCCAGGCGCAGGCGCGCAAGAATCTCTCGATCTTCATCGAGGCCGCACGCAAGCGCGGCGAGGCGCTGGATCACGTACTGTTCGTCGGGCCCCCGGGTCTTGGCAAGACCACGCTGGCGCAGATCGTCGCGCGCGAGCTCGGTGTCGGCTTTCGTGCCACCTCCGGCCCCGTGATTGCGAAAGCCGGCGATCTCGCCGCGCTTCTGACCAATCTGGAAGAGCGCGACGTCCTCTTCATCGACGAAATCCATCGCCTGAGCCCGGCGGTGGAGGAGGTGCTCTATCCCGCGATGGAGGATTTCCAGCTCGACCTCATCATCGGCGAAGGCCCTGCCGCGCGCTCGGTGAAAATCGAGCTTGCAAAGTTCACCCTCGTCGGCGCCACCACGCGCGCCGGCCTGCTCACGAATCCACTGCGCGACCGCTTCGGGATTCCAATCCGGCTGAATTTCTACACCGAGGAGGAGTTGGAGAAGATCGTCACCCGCGGCGCCCGCGTGCTCAACATCGGCATGAGTCCTGACGGTGCCAACGAGATCGCCCGCCGCGCCCGCGGCACGCCGCGCATCGCCGGCCGCCTGCTGCGCCGGGTCCGCGATTTTGCGTCCGCAGCCGACGCCACGTCGGTCGACCGCGCTATTGCCGATCACGCGCTCTCCGCGCTTGAGGTCGATGCCGCCGGCCTGGATGCGATGGACCGCCGCTACCTCAGCACCATCGCGATGAACTATGGCGGCGGGCCGGTCGGGGTCGAGACGATGGCGGCGGCGCTGTCGGAGCCGCGCGATGCGATCGAGGACATCATCGAGCCCTATCTGATCCAGTGCGGCTACCTGCAGCGCACGCCGCGCGGCCGTCTCCTCACCTCGCACGCCTTCCGCCATCTCGGCCTCGCCGAGCCCTCGCGCGATCCCTCGCAGTTCGGCCTGTTCGGCAACGACGACGATTGATTTTGCATTCCCGTAGCCCGGGCGGAGCGAAGCGTAACCCGGGGCCGCTCGTAAACGTTGGCGCAGGAGTCCCGGGTTGCGCTGCGCTCCACCCGGGCTACGGAATCGCGCGTTCACATCCTCGTGCAGGACAACCCCTGACAATCTGCACAAACGCACCGCAATTCCGCTCCAATCGGACCTCATCAACGAGGGGCATCACCGATCATCCCCATGTTCTCACGGCGTCAATTTTTCAGATCCATCGGCGGCCTCACCGCCCTCACTGCATCGACCTCGGCCTATGGCTTTGGCGTCGAGCCGGTATTGCGGCTCCGCGTCACGCGTTACCATCTCACCCCACCGCGATGGCCGGCGGATTTCCCGCTGAAGATCGCCGTGATCGCCGACCTGCACGCCTGCGATCCCTGGATGTCGCTGGAGCGCATCGAGACGATCGTCGCGCGCACCAACGCACTTGAGCCCGACATCATCGTCATGCTCGGGGACTACGTCGCCGGCCACCGCCATGTTACGCGCTTCATTCCAGCAAGCGAATGGGCCGCGGTGCTGGCGAACCTCAAGGCGCCGCTCGGCGTGCACGCGATCCTCGGTAACCACGATTACTGGGACGACAAGACCGTGCAGCGCGAGGGGCAGGGGCTGACGGTGGCCCATCGCGCGCTCGAAGCGAACGGCATTCCGGTCTACGAGAACGATGCAAAGCGCCTGACCAAGGCCGGCCGCCCGTTCTGGCTCGCCGGCCTCGGCGATCAGCTCGCCTATATGCCGGCACGGCGTTTCCGCCCCGTGCGCCGTATCGGCGTCGATGATCTCGGCGCGACGCTCGCGAAAGTCACCGACGATGCGCCGGTCATCCTGTTGGCACACGAGCCTGACGTCGCGCTGCGCGTCCCCTCACGCGTGGCGCTGCAATTGTCCGGCCATACCCATGGCGGCCAGGTCCGCCTGCTCGGCTGGTCGCCCGCGGTGCCGCCGCGGCAGGGCGTCGAGCTCGCCTACGGCCACCTGCGCACCAATTGCGACGTCATCGTCTCCGGCGGCCTCGGCTGCAGCATCATGCCGTTCCGCATCGGCGTTCCCCCGGAGATCGTGCTGGTGACGCTCGGCAAGGCCGGACCGGCGGTGGCGTAAGCTTATATTGGTTGGTCTCTGTGCAGTTGTGACGCAAGCTGCTAGCATTGGCGTCATGAGTTTGACTGGCGAAGACACCGAGAAGCTCCACGCTCTCCGAGCGGCGATCGACGAAGGGATGGCCGACGTCGAGGCTGGACGGGTTGTCCCCTGGGATTTGGAGGAGTTTCTGGAGCAGGCTCGCGAACGCGCGGCGTCGAGTTCAAAATGAACGTTTCCCTCGACGGCGAGGTCCGCGACGGCCGCCATCACATGCAGGTCCGCGTCTATTACGAGGACACGGATTTCCCTGACTGGACGTTGTCGTATTAGGCAGTACTCATCGTTCCTGTTTTGTGGCGGTCTTCTGAGAAAAGCTTCATGCTGAAAAGGGCAGCGGCATTCAGGTACGGTGTGTATTCGTAGGGCATCCGCTTGCGCACCGGATGCACTATAATGCAGTCGACCAAGTTACGGAAAGCGTCCCTCATCTCGGCCATCATCACCAGGACCGCACCCGACGGACCGATCACCGGCTCGCCTTCAGCGCCTGGACGATCGACGCAATCATCGTTGGGTCCGCACCACGACCGGCCAGAGTTTCTAAGATAGCGCGCATGACCGTCCGTTCCCGACGCGAAGTCGTCACCTTCAAGAACTCATTCCGGATCAGGGGCATCGATAGACTGTTGCCCGCCGGCGCCTATGAGGTCGTCATCGACGAGGAGACGATCGAGGGGCTATCGTTCGAGGCGTTCCGCCGCGTCGCCACCATGATCAAGGTGCCGGTGGAAGGCTCGCGCGGGTTGGCGATGCAGGTGGTCTCGATCGGCTCTGTCGATCTGGCCGACGCCCAACGCATCGACGCGAGCGCATCCGATGGCTGACGAACCGCTCGATCTCGACAGTCACCGCGGCGTGACGGCGCAAAAGGCAACCGACATCCGCCGTGCGCTCGCGGAGGTCGAGACCCATGCACGGGAACTGCGCGAGCGCCGGGCCGAGGTGGAGGACCATCTGTTGTCAATTCCCGCCGCGTCATGGCCGGAGGCGGCCGCCAAGGCGCGCTATATACTCAAGCTGTAGCCGCGGGCCTGCCGCCCGAAGACACAAGGCACCGCGATCTCGTCGCAGCCGTGCTTGAGGATTTTGTCCGGCTTGCCGAGCAGAGCTGAGTCGGGTACCGCGGCACGCTTATGAAGGAGTGGCTGACATGACGCTCACGCACGTCGCTTCATCGCTTACGAATACGACAGGATGGTCGTTCTGTTCTCGATGCTCGACGGCGAGAAGGAGATTCCCTGCGCGGTCTCGACCTCCGCCATGGATGAACTGGAAGGTGTGGTGCGCGCGAGAGCGGGGTCAGCGTGAGGCACAGGAGGCTGAATACCGAATACTCGGTCGGATGCTCCGCGACGCAGCCAGGCACGAGAAATATGCCACGATCGTGGACATCTCTCGCCAGCTCGCGCTGACCGGCTGTCGACGCAGCGAGATGATCGGCTTGAAATGGACGGAAGCGGACACCGAGTCGAGTTGCTTGCGGTTGGACGATAGTAAGGAGGGTGAATCCATCCGCCCCATAGGGGGCTGCCAGTCGTCGAATATCTCGAGCGACGGCGCCCGGACAATGTCTGCACACACGTCTTCCCGGGGCAGGGCGACGACAACGCATTCGGCAGCTTCCCGAACCATTGGAAGCATCTCTTCGAGGACTCCCCACTATCCGATATTACTCCTCACGTCCTACGCCACAGCTTCGCGAGCATCGCCAACGATCTCGGCTTTACCGAGGTGACCATCGCGGCGCTGGTCGGCCATGCCAAGGGTTTGGTGACAAGCAAGTACATCCATACGCTTGACACGGCGCTCATCATGGCTGCGGATACGATCTCTGGCTATATTCAAGGGCTCCTTGACGGCATCGAGTTCAAGCAAACCGCCTACGCGTTGGACCGCGATTCGCGAAAGGCCGCGCTGGCTCGCTTTCTGAAGAGGGCTTCGGGCGCCGATTCGATCGAGGCCGAAGAGGCGGGCCGCTTGGCTGCCTAGGTGCCGTTGGCCAACATCAACCATGACGCAATCGCTTTGAGGCGGCGAGTATCTTCGGCCGCTAAGGGGAATACCATATGGTGGCCCATCTCTAGCCCGTCGCGTAGCGCAGTGCTGTCATCAAATCCGGGAGAGCTGACCGGATGCGTGAAGAGCGGCTACGCGTCAGAGTGCGAGCGCGTCCTCATTCGGCGGTGTAGTCAAGAGCGGACGTCGCCGGAGATCCCAGAAGGACTAAACGGCGAGATGTCAGGCACACACGTCAAGGTCGACCTTGGCAGCTACGAACCGTGGACGCGCGCGCCGCTGTAGCGACTGGTCAGTGGAAATGGAATCTTATCACCGACCGAGATTTAGAAGCCACAGTCTCTGTAGTCCCTTCTGGCAAGCCGGAAATGCGAGCCGACAGCAATGAAGTCAACATCCAGACATTGATTTCCTCGACGATATTGGCCCAAACCGTCGCATCGAAGGTATTCGAGATTGATCCGCCAGCGCTTCTCGTGCGGAGAGTAGGTTGCAAAATCATTCTGGGCGCTCGGAGGCCCCTTGCAGATGGCCGCGATATATTGTCGAACTTCGGCAGGTAGATCGTCGATATGATGAGGATTCCAAGGAGCATTCTTGGTGACGGCGCTGCCCATGGAAGCAGCCGTCGCCACACTGCAAAGCAGAAGGAAAAGGGCCAACAACGAGGTTCGCATTGTCATTCGGCACTCCTCTGTGAGTGGCTAACAATCCGACCGAGGCAAATGGGCTGGTCTACTACTCTGACCGTGCGGTCTATTGCTCCCTGAGATCACGCGTCCTCGGCATAGACAATCCTCATCCCGACGAAACTATGGATCTCGCCGCAGGCGTCAGCGCGCGAAAGCGACCGGTGCGAGATAGCTATCGCGCGCTCCGGGCTTCTCGGCCGGGAAGGGCGGGAAGGGACTGGCGCGATGAAGCAGTTCGAGCGCCTCCCGGTCGAGCACTGTATTGCCTGACGATTTGGATATTTCGCTTGCGATCACTTCCCCCGCACGATTCAGGTCGAACCGCAGCACCGTCGTTCCCGAGGCACCATGCGCCGCCGCCGGGTACCTTTTGAAGCGTTGTAGATGACCGAACACGAGGGCGTTATAGGCCTTCGCGCTTGCCTGTGAGAACTGACCGACATGCTCCGTCTTCGGCGGCGCGCGCGTCTCGGGCGCGGGCGGCTGTACCTGCGGCTTTGGCTCCTCGATTTGCTTTGGCGTCTCTTGAGGCAGGGTGACTTCGGCCTGTGCTTGCGGAGGTGGCGGCTGTTCGACCTTCTCGACTGGCTGCTCCTGCTTGGGCTGCTCCTTGGGTGTCTCCTCCGCCTGTTGCATGGTCGGGCCGACCGCGATGTCCTGGTTCTGGACCTCGGGCGAACTAGCTTCGATTGGGGCGAGGGTCACGCTTATCGCAGGAATGATGTTTGGCTCGACGGGCCTGCGGGAATACCACAGTGCAATGGCGGCCACGATTGCGGCATGCGCGAGCAGGATTGCCAGCGCCGCTAGCATCCAACGTGATAGGCCGCGATTGTCAGGCAGATGCAGGGCGTGGGCGTTCATGGCTTCGTCGCCGGCGCTTCAAGCCCAACCAGGGCAAGCTTGAGATAGCCGGCGTCCCGTAAGGTGTTCATAACCTCGATCAGCTCGCCATAGCTCAGCGACTTGTCGGCTCGGACGAAGATCGTTTCGTCCTTGTGGTTGTTGGTGGCAGTATCCAGCGCACGAGCGAGGGCTTCGCGCGCCACAACGTTTTCGCCGACGGCAATGGTCTGGTCCGTTTTGATCGTGACGAAAACCGGCTTGTCCGGGCGAGGCTGCTCGGGTGCCGTGCTCGCGGGAAGGTTTACGCCGATGTCGACGGTCGCAAGCGGCGCGGCTACCATGAAGATGATAAGCAGCACCAGGATCACGTCGATAAAGGGCGTGACGTTGATCTCGTGCTGGATCTCGAGATCATCGCCGTTCGAACGAGAACCAAGACGGACGGCCATGGCGATCACTCCGCAGCGCGTGGCAGGACCACATCGCGGGGCTGCCCGCGGCTGATCAGAAGCAGGAGCTGCGCCGAGGCGTCACTCAGGAGCGCGCGATAGCCGGCGATCACGCGGGCGAGATGGTTGTAGATCACGACGGCCGGGATAGCGGCCACAAGCCCGAGCGCGGTGGCGAGCAGCGCCTCGGCAATGCCGGGCGCAACCACCGCCAGGTTCGTGGTATGGGATTCCGAAATGCCGATGAAAGAGTTCATGATCCCCCAAACCGTGCCGAACAGGCCGACAAAGGGGGCCGTCGCGCCGATGGTGGCAAGAATGCCAATGCCGCGCGAAATCTCTCGCGTCATCGCCGCTTCCACACGTTCCAGCCGAAGCGCGACACGCTCCTTGAAGCCGTCGTCGACGATACCGTCGGACAGTTCCGCCTCGCGCGCCGTCGAGAGGATCAGCTGCGCGACAGCATCGCGGTCGCCATTGCATTCATGCGCCGCCTCCGTGAGGCTGCCGCCTTCCTCCAGCATTCTCACCCGCCGCAGCGCGCGGCCCCTCCCGACGCGCAGTTCGATGGTCTTGGCAAGCCAGACCGTCCAGGTCACGAGCGAGGCGAAGGCGAGCCCGATCATGACAGCCTTCACGACGATATCGGCGTTGAGGAACATTCCCCACGGCGACAGATTCCGCGGCAGCAGGGAATCCGGAACTTGCGCGACCGCAGGCTGCGAGTGGATGGCGAGGGCCGCAAGAATGAGGCCACTCGGCAGCAGCCGGAGCCAAATTCTGCGCTGAGGCTTTGTTTTGCTGTATTTCATCTCGTTCTTTCTCGTCTCAATCGGCCCCCACTTTTGCCCCTACCTGTGGGCCTGCTCGCGCTAACCAGTCGCTAAAGCAATCCCTCAAGGTGATAATTCACGCCGGCTTTGACTTGGTTGACCTCGGTCTTGACAGTCACGTTCGTGCCGAACGGGTTGACGAACTCGAGCCCTTTGCTGCCGAAGTCGAGATGGTCGTACTCGAGCTTCGCCGACCAGTGTGATCCCAGCATGTATTCCAGGCCACCGCCCGCGATCCATCCGGGACGGGTGGCGTGAGCAACAGTGAGACCGTCGAGCCCGCTATTCACCTCCATACGATAATCGGCGTTCATCAACGCGGCGCCGCCCTTTGCGTAGAGCATTAGCGGCCCGGTGACATAGCCGATCCTGCCGGTGAGGGTGTCATACCAGTTGTGGTCGCTGGTGATCGAGAGCGACGCCGTGCCGGCGGGATCAACGAAATTGGCTTTACCCTGAGCTGACGTCCAGGCGAGTTCGCCTTCGATCCCGACCAGCCAGTTCGGAGCCACCAGAAAATTGTAGCCGGCCTGCAAGCCACCGAGCGCGCCCGCCGGATTGGTTCTGTCGGTGCCGATCGGCGTGGCCACGTGCTCGCCGCCGCTGAAGGCGCCACCGAAGTTGGCGCCGACGTAGGGACCGGCCCAATAGTAAGCTGTCGGTGCCGAGTTACGGACCTTGGTGTAGAAGCCAGGCAGAACGCCGGCAACCTTCTCCGGAGCCCCGAGCTTCTGCGAAATGCCAAAGTAGTATCCGCGCCGCGGTCCGTATTGAGGCGCAAACACACCGATGCCGGCACCGTTGCGGATCTGGTAAATGTAGTCGGTCAGGTTTACCACGTCGAAACGAACCGTAACCGGCAATCCGTTCCAGCCATGGGCGAACTCGTGCGACACGCCGGTATTGATCTGCCAATAGGATGGCAGGTGGTCGCAGTTGGGGCAGACTACCCCTGGCGGCAAATTCGGGGGGTCCGTGCGCAAGCCGCTACCGTAGATGAACGTTGCGCTCGCGGTGGTGCCGTCCAACCAGCTGTTGGTGTCGGTCCACCGGTATGCGATCCTTCCTGAACCTGTATAGGTTTGATCGTGGTCGGTGTGGATCCAATTGTTCTGGATGTAGACCAAGTCGTCTGGACTAAACAGGGTCTGATTTGACACGACAGTGTGTGCGTGCTGGACCCCCCGGTGCCGTCGCGAACTTGGTTGGAATTTGTCCGTCGCGAGTCTCCGGTGAACGGATGATATCTGCTCAGGCGGCAAGATCAACCGGCTGAGCAATGGGCTTGCTGGCGAGGGTCTGCCAGCCGT